>PGXO01000004.1:263723-362503 GCA_002839185.1 Synergistetes bacterium HGW-Synergistetes-1
CAAAACGTCGCTCGGGGGAATGAGTCCATTGGAATATAGACGTAGTCTTGGTTTAGTAGCTTAGGTCCAAGAAAATGTCCGCACCCCCGGGTGTTCAACGCAAGCGGTCAAAGTGTTCAATTTGGCATAGAAGGGATGGTTGATATCAGTGGGGCTTTCTGAAGATTTTAAAATTAAGCCAATACCTGATCTTCCATCTCAAATCCAAGAAGCGGCTGAGCATGGAGAACTTGTCGTTTTTATTGGAGCCGGGTGCTCATGTCTGCTTGGTTACCCGAATTGGAAAGAATATTCGAACGAGGTCCTGACTCAAATTCTAGGTGAAAAAACTTCTTGTAAATTACAAGAGTTTGATGCAAGAGTTAAACTGTCAATCGCCTCCGAAATGGAATCAAATAACAAAAAAGCGATCGACTACAAAAAAATTCTTGCTGCAAATAATGATGCCGAGACAAATATCAAAAGGAAACGTTTGAATAACGCTCTTTTAAAATTGACGAACCACTTCGTAACTACCAATTACGACAGAGAACTAGATATGATGATTTCAAAAAGTCCTGCAAGAAGAGAAATTCTCTATGACATAACCCCTTATGATACGCAAAAGTATACTGCTAAGATAATACTTTCCCCTTCGGAGTGTCTTTTTTCAAGCATAGGTTACAAAGGCGGTGTTGTGTTTCATATTCACGGTTCGGTGGAAAAGCCGGAAACGATGGTTCAAACCTTGAAGGATTATATATCTCTATATCATGTTAGACAGGCAGAAGAATGTGATTCGGATAGTAATGGAATAACATATTTCCTGGAACAATTATTTCATTCTCATTTTACGGTATTATTTCTAGGATATGGTTTGAATGAAATGGAAATATTAGAATATATATTATCGAAGTCAACAGCAGTAAAAAACAACTCCGAAACACAAAAACTTTTTATATTAAAGGGATTCTATACAGAAAATGAGAAAGAATTAGCGGATTATTTGAGGATTTACTATATGAATCACTGTGGAGTTGAACTTATCCCTTTCATTGATAATAAAAATAGAGATCAATTACTGAATGTATTAGAATCATTCGCTGCTAAAATCAAAGCACTTTCAAACAAACTGGTTAATGTGAGACAACTTAATTGCGTTTTAAAAAATGTAACGTCGCCCAGTAGAGAGGCCGAATTTGCCAGGCTCATGGCTCATTCAGGTTATTCTGAACAGCTTGAAGGTTATGAAAGAATATTCAAAGAGGCCAATCCAGAATGTTTCTTTGAACATCTTCATGCCAACAAACTTTTTAGTATAGATTTTATTCCCTATCTAGAAAAAGTAAAAGCAAATGATGAAGGTTTCTCATACAAGTCTCACATATGGCCGGCTCAGGAATATTTAATTAATGTCTCGAGTTGCCGGAATAAAGTGAAAGCTATAATCAAGATCATTTCAGACGTAAGTCTCTATTCTATAGACCATGAAGATGAATACAGCTATACACACATATTTGCCGGATTTGCGGCAATGTACGCAAATATGCCATTAAAAATGCTAACTATGAAAGCACTGGATATTTCTGATATTTGGCTGAAAACGAAAGCAAGAAATACTTCATCCGTCAATATTATTTTTAAAAAACTAATCCCGAAATTTTTAAAGGGAAATAATTTAAGAAATCACAGAAAAGCGTGCAGGCTATTGAAAATATTAACACAGCTTTACTGGATCGAGATTAAAAATTTAGATTGTCGGATGCAACCGAAAATATATATGGAAGAATATTGGTTCAACGAGCATATTAATCAAACAGCAAGGTTATTTGGGATAAAGGCCGGCATTGCAGCAGTAAATATTTTCTTAGACCGGTTAAGGGAAGCAAGCAAATACGACATAAACGGGTCTTTAAGCGTAATTTGGAGACCAGCCATAGAAGACCATTCACAAAACGAACATAAAGATAAAATTATAGGCACATTGGTCGTTGGCCTGAGAGATTGTCTGTGTGGATCAATTGAAAAACAACGAGAAGATACGAAGCTTTTTCTAAATAAATTACTAAGAGATCAATCAATTATTATCAGAAGGGTTGCACTTTCCGTCATTGACAGTAACTGGCCTTTATTGAAAGACATGTGGGATGAAGTAATCAAAGCCGGGTTATTTGAATATTATATGCGCCATGAGACATATGTCTTTCTAAATAATAACTTTTCATCTTTTTCGAAAGAACAGCAATCTCTGCTTTTATCTAAACTATCAGATATTGAGAGTGATGATATAGAAGATCTAGAGCGGACTCAGTTGATTTTCCTTCAAGCTATTTATGATAAAGGGTCAAAGGATGCGGATGAGAGATATCGGATGCTTATATCCAAGCACAAATATGCGATCACTGAACATCCTGACTTTATATTTTATATGGGTACAAGGTGGCTTAAGGGCACAGAACGCTCGCCCTACAGCGGAGATGATTTATTGTCATTCATTTCCAATAATTGTTTGATTGAGAAATTGAATGGTTTTATTCCTGACATAGACGATGGCTGGCGAAGCCCAAAAATCGATGACTTGGCTTCAATGCTGGAAAAAACAATAGAAAACAATCCTATTGTTTTTATCCCCTATATTTGTAGATTTAAAAAAGCAAATGATCCCTTCCAATATGCCCTCGTAAGAGCTTTTTATAATTTGTGGAATAAAAACACTCTCGATGAGCTGCAATGGCAACGGATTTGGGAAGAATTGATGTCATTGCTTGTAAGTATCATAGATAATGAAGAAATCTGGAATGACAGAAATGTTGACAATGATAAATTTACTCCTATTCCTCAAAAAGGCTGGCTATTGAATTCTGTGATAGACCTGTTGAAAGCCGGAGTGGAAAACGGTGAACATGCTTACCCTGAAAGGTTTTTATCACAAGGATACTGTTTACTTAATATTTTTTTGAATAAAATGAAGAGGAACGAATATTGTCCCGATACAATCGAAGAAATTAATGATGTCTTTGGGATCGCGATCAACAACCTCGAAGGCAAAGTATTTGAAACATTGATTTATCAGCTTTTACATGAATGCAGACTAACAAATAATGCTTCAGGTATTACTGTTATATGGGAGAAATATAGACAACTGTTTGAAAATGAGTTTTTGCACGAACATGGTCCAAATTACCTTTTCTATAATATATTTGTTTGTTATTTTGCACACCTATATTATCTAGATGCTGTCTGGACCGAAAAAAAATTAAAAACAATATTTTCTGAAACGCAGGATAAGAAAGTATTCCTGTGCGCTCTTGATGGGTTAAAGTATACAAACTTCACGACCGGTAATTTTAATTTGCTTAAAAAAACTCAAGTATGGGACAGGTCAACAGAACTGACGATTTCAGACATTAATGTACGGCAAGAGGTTTTTAAATGGATTGGATTTGCATACCTGACAAAAATTGAAAAAATTGAAGGCCCTTATTTGAAAAAATTATATGACAGAAGAGATGTTGAAGCTCTTTCAACGATAACGGACCAATTCTGCCGTGAGATTAATAATGATGAAAAGGCAGAATTTTGCGAAAGAGTCCTTGCTTTCTGGCGTTATACAGTTATGTGGCTAAAAAGTGCCAAGCTTGAAAATGCCAATAAATTAGTTTCTGTGCTTTGTACTCTGCTTGTATACTTGGAACGGATCAACTGTGAAAATAAGGAAGCATTTGTATTCCTTATTACGCAAAGACAAAATGATGATTTCATGACAGATTTTATATGGGAAGATGTTAGTAGGTTATTTGACATTCCCGAAAACCAAGATGTTATAATTTCGACCTTATTATCCATGAACTTAAATAATGAGATCGATTACGACAATACGATCCATAATTTAATAGAAAAAATTGGTGTTGTAAACAGAATCGCGGCTAGAGATATAGCGGAAAAACTTGGATACACTGAACTGTACCTTAAATTTTCTCAATGATCACTTTTAAAATATTGAAAACAAAAAGGTGTTCAACTCATGCGGTCGAAGTGTCCAATTTGACAAGTAATACGAAGATATGCTACAGAATAGGAGACAGCCATTGTAGAGATTGTACAAGAGGTAGATTTAGCATAATGAATTTTACCTAAACGGACGGTGAATGCTAATGCCAAGTAAAAACAAGCTGTCTATCTTCATGATTAAAGACGGGTTCAATGAGGATGAAGACATTATTGAAAATTTCAGTCACAGTGTATTAATAGATGGTGTTGGAACTGTCTACTGGGGTAACTCTCATGTGGATATTCCTCAATGGGTCGATTCGTTCTTTGGCGGTAACATAAACACTGATAATATATTCACAGCAAACGCTAGAGCCGTTCTGCTGGTAAGGGTGCCTGTACAACATAATGATTTAGAGAAGATTTTCGCTGTTACTATGGGCTATGGGAAAAACATGCTAAAGGACAATGTCACAGAGGATCGTTTTGGCTTAAAAGTGATCTTAAACACGATCAAACCAGACAGCCTCCGGCGCATAAATAAGGTTAATATTGGGGGCAATCAAAAGCTGAGTAACGAGCAGCTTCCACTGGAATCTGATATTAGTGATTTTGGATTTGATATTAATCGGGACTTAGTCAGTAATATTTCAGGTGTTTCTGATGATGAAAACTATGTTACCGGATTGCTTACTGGTGGCTGTATGCTGTCACTTACAGCAACGGTAGATATTACAAATATTGTTGATTTTCTTAAGAAAACGTATGAAAAACACAGATTGGATACTTATAAAAACTATTTTTCTTGGATTGATCAAATACAGCCTGTCAAGGATACCAGACTGGTTGAACGTCTTGATTCAAATCTAATAACAGCTATTAATGAGTCTTCCGTTAATGTTTGGATGGCGGTTCCAGAAATAATTAATTGGGAAGAGGTTAGAGGCTTCAAGTATAAAGGGCGAGAGGTTTATGATGATATTGATATCAGTTTTGTGAAAGAATCTTTTCGTAAACCACTAAGCAGTATTAAACAATTAAAATCAAAAAAGATAGTAGCAATTAGTGCTCTTGATAATTCCGAACGGTATAGTTGGAATGCTTATGGATGCATATATGGAGAATTGTCATTAAATGGAAAATCATATTGCATTAACAGTGGGAAATGGTATCAAATTAACAATAAGTTTGTCCAACAAGTTAATAAAGATTATAACAGTACTCCTATATCGACAATAGATTTTAATGATTATACAGATACTCATAAAACAGAGAATGGGTATAGTATAGATTTTCAAAAAAGGCACCCTGACAATTATGTAGTTTTAGATGCTCATAATTTTTCTTATGGAGGCGGTCATAGCAAAATTGAATTGTGCGACATTCTTTCGTCGGATAAGGAACTCATTCACATTAAATTTTTTACAGGTTCATCGGCTTTGAGTCATCTTTTTAGTCAAGCAGCGGTATCCGCTGAGTTAGTATTGTCAGACACACAATTTTTAACTCTAGCAAATGGAAAGATAAAGGAACTGTCTAGAAATGATAATTTTACAATCAAAGACCGTAGGTCGATAAATGTGGTTTTTGGTATAATTCATACTACCGAAGCTAAATTGCCCCCTATTCCTTTTTTTAGTAAGGTATCATTTGGATACACAAAAAACAGACTGCAGGCCTTTGGCTTAGATGTAAGCATTAAAACTATCAAAGATATTAGACCAAATAAAACGATTTAATTAATATAGTCCCTCAACATTCTAGCAATAACTCAATGGGGCCAGGGACAACAGACCTGCACATTTGACAAAACCTGCATCGTAGAAGATGCCGACCCAGCGGCTGAATTCCAGATTGGTCTCCAATTTTTTCTAGCCCATGTCTTTGGCCACTTCTCAAAGAATTTTCCTTGCTGCACTTCTCCAACCTGGATCCAATCTAGTAGTTTTCTATTAAACTGATTTCCCCCGCACTCAACCGATACAGCCTTGCCACTGCCCTGTTTATAACCCTTTCTGCTTCTCGGATATCCTCGTTTATATCTTCCGTTCTCTCCTTTTCGTGCACCGAACACAGTTTCGACAGCTTCATTGCTCCGTTTTCGATCTCGGTCTTCAGGTTTACGTGGAAGCTGTTGGTCGGGCTGATCTTCTTAATTGGGAGGACAGACAGGTTGGCGGGTTTGACCTCGTAGTGCTCGTTGAGGAGCTCTGTACAGATCCTTCTCATGTAGAAGTCCATGAGGTTTGAGTTCAGGAGGCCAAGAAGGTAGAAGTCGTCTGATGCGATTATGCTCGTCTTGTCGTTGGAGAAGAGACCCTTTGTGTCTATGGTTGCCGATATGTGTTTAACTATAGTCGGGCAGATGATCTTTGTCTTTTCAAACTCACCGTAGTACCTGCAGGATCGGAGTTCCCACCAATAGTCGCCCTTGTCCCTTCGCTTTGATGCCTTTTCCTCAAATTTTGCGAGGTGTTCGGCAATGGCCGGATACTGTGAACATAACCATTCTTCAGGTCCCAGGTCTCCCCTCATTTTGTCGGTTATGCCTTTGGGAAGGAAGACCAGGTATTTTTTGACTGTGGGTATGGCATATCTTTTGACGTTTCTTCCGGAGAGGAAGGGCCTGAGTATCTTTGAACTGTTGGGATCCTTTTCAATAATTTTTTCTGCAGTTGCCCTGTCAGGGGCGAATGCCTCGTTGAGACCGGTGAGTATCCCGCGGTAGATATGCCCTTCAACGTATTCCTCAAGAGGTACTCCCATATCGGTTATCTTGTTCATTAGCACCGCTGTATCCTCGGCATCGAAGATCCATCCTTCATCGCTCAGTGATGAAATGGTTTGGATTTCAGACTGCTCTTCAACATAGAGGGAGATGTTTTCGTGGTCCGCGTCCTCAACAACTGTCACGCTGACGTCTTCAGAGGGAGCGCCGTTTGAGCCTACAACTATCGAGAGCGGTGTAGAGATGCCCTTTACAGGAGGTATGTTTGCGTAGTCGACGATCTCGGTTATGTTCTTCTGAGTTAGGAAGTGGCGAAGTCCGACTCCGTATCCTGAGCGCATCCATCTGTTCGACATGAGCACACCGACCCCGCCGCCATCAGTGAGGAGCCCGAAAGCTTTTTCTGTGTAGTAGCAGTAGAGGTCTGTATTGTGTGAAAAAGATGCGTACGACTCCAGCTTTTCTTTTATAAATGAGAATTCATCCTGTTTCATGTGAGGCGGGTTTGTTGCGATGACGTCAAAAAGCATGCCTTCAAAGAGGTCCTCGGTCAGAATGTTGCCCCAGACGAACCTTCTGTCATCTATCTTTTTGTCTGTATCCATCCTGAGCATGGTCTTTAGTATCTCAAGGGCTCCTGCATCGTAATCAGAGGCGTAAAGGGAGCCCGTAAGGAACTGCTCCGTAAAGTTTTTTTCGGTCCTGTCCGCGTGGCTGCAAAGGTATTTGTTGAGTCCGGAGCGAAGCTTTGCAACGAGCCCGGCCATTGCATGCAGCATCTGTCCCGATCCGGAGGCAATGTCGCAGAATTTAAGATAACGCAGGGATTTGTCTATCTCTTTAGCCTTTGCCTTTATGACAGTATCGTCAAAGAGGGCGTATCCGAATGAGAAATATCCGTCAAGGGCCGCATCGCTGAGTCCACATGCCTTCTTTATATGTATCTTGAGAGCTCCCGAACAGGTGTGGGTCAGAATGTCTTCGGGGATGTCAACAGTGTCGTGGAGAGGCGATTTTACAAAAAAGGTGTGCCAGCCCTCTCCGGTGGAAGGAACAAGAGCGACGAAAGCAGCATCTGTGCCAGTCCGTGTGAGGTGATCCCTGATGAAGTCAGCACAGTGAGGCGCGGCGTCAGAGATCGATACTCCTATCTGCGTCTTGACCAGAAGGACTTCGATCCGGGCCCGTCCGATCTTCGGAGTCTGGCTTCCAAAAAGACGGAAGGAGGATATGTGCTTTTTATATTTTTCCCCGATATGGATGCCTGAGCGGATCCACGTATCGTCCTCATTCAAAGAGGGCAGGCAGGTTCGGATCTCCGAGAGGTATTCATCGAAGTTGATCAGCGCGTCTGAAGCCTTCAGTTCGATAATTTGGGACTTGCCGGTACTGGACATGCCGTCACCGCCTGACGTGTTTTTTATGTTATTTCTATGCTGATAGTATAGAGCATTTTGGGCAGTATTGAAACTTTGCATGTTTAGGTGCTATTGGCAAGCGGTTGGCAAGGCAGGCGGAGAGAGCATCCGCCGGAGAATTTGCGAGCAATGCACTCGCGGGGAATTGCGGCCAAAGACCGCGTAGGTTCAAAATCACCGTCGTTTCCGGACGCAACTAAACGGCAATCCAGCGGCTTGGGGTATAGGGGTTATAAAGCTAGTCATAGCAGGACCCTAGAACCACTGGATCCCGATACAAGCACTCGGGGACGACGAATAAAAGACCTTGATTCACCGTCGGACGGGTTTTCCGGCAAATTCTCCGCGACCTTCGGTCGCAATTCCCCGACCCTGCCCCTTGGGCTCTCACGACGGCTTGCCGATCGCTTGCCAACTGCTTGCCTATAGCTTGCCCGTCTTTATAAATATGCATCAATAAGTACATAAACCTTGACGATATAAACAATATAATGTATCATTATTGTGCCTGGGAAGATATTCTATGAGCATACATTATGATCAGAATTATTCTAAAAAGGAAATCTCACATATCTTACGCGAAATTCAAAGCTGTATTCGAACAGGCAGATACACGATCGCAATAAACAGCAACAGGCAAGAAAATCTAGACTTCATTCGGGAATATAACATTTCATCCAAAAAGCAGATACAAATACTTCTTAGGATCAGGCCGGAAGATTTTTGTCATTCGCTTCAAAACACAAATATCGGATTTGAATATGAAACGCTTTATGTTTTTTGTCCGCAGGTCAGATTGTTTAACATAGATGACGAAGAAAAACTGGTCGATATTTACATTAAATTCAACATTATTGACTATAAGAGCGGGAGCAGGATAGTGGTAATTTCATTCCACGAACGAAACAAACCGATAGGTCATTGTTTTAGATGACAATCGTAGTCAAAAGGGGTGATCATTATGAGCGATAGTACAGTTTTTTGCCCAGTGTGCAGAGAAGATGTTAAATTTACTGTAGTAAAAAATAAAGAAACCGCAATACTGAAGGGCGAAGCCTATGGATTCGTTTCACAGAAAGCATATTGTGAAAAATGCGCCAGCGAAGTTTATGTTGCAAAACTTGAAGACGATAATTTGAAGGCTCTGTATGATGTCTATCGTCAAAAGAACGATATCGTCTCCCTCGAGGAAATAAGGGCCATACCGAAAAAGTACGGCATCGGTAAAAGGCCTCTCTCTCTCTTGCTTGGATGGGGAGAACAGACATTCAGCCGATATTATGACGGAGATATGCCGACAAAGCAGTATTCAGAGATACTGAAAAAGATTTATTCCGACCCCCGCTATTACCTCTCCTTGCTTGAAAGCAGCAAGGAAAAATTAATAAGCGACAAAACTTATAAAAAAAGCATGTCGGCAACGAAAAATCTGCTGGATATCTCTGTAGGAAATCGGTCTAAAATGGATGCAGTTGTTGATTACCTTTTGTCGGGATGTCGTGACATCACACCTCTTTCCCTGCAAAAAGTACTCTATTATGTACAGGGTTTCCATTTTGCGTTTTACCGGTCATTCTTATTTGCCGAAGAATGTGAAGAATGTGAAGCATGGGTGCATGGTCCTGTCTACCCAGAGATCTACGACCGTTATAAATGCTACTGTTTTGCCCCCATAGACAAAGTTAATGAGTCAGATGGCTCTTTGCTTTCTTTGGAAGAAAAGATCCTTCTTGACAACATTATCAGGCATGTTTGCTGCTATAGCGGGAAAACACTTGAGTCGTTTACTCATACAGAAACGCCCTGGGTCACTGCAAGAGTAGGACTGACCTCTGGTGTGAATTCTAATGTTACCATTTCGAAAGAGGCTATTGGCAAATATTTTTCCTCTGTTAAGAAGAAGTACAACATGCTTAATTCTGCAAATATTAAGGACTACATGCAGGATATGTTTTCGCAAATATGATGTGTAAGTGCGGAGGAGAAGCTGCTGAGCAATAGCTGAGCATGGCTGAGCGGTTGTGGAACCTTAAGACCCGGTCCCTCTCCGTTGTTCCGTTTTTTTATCGTCTCCCTCGAGTGCTCCACTCGGGGGCCCAGTGGCTTTGTTTAGACTCTAAAAAGTTAGTCATAGCAAGAACCTAGAGACACTGGATCCCGGCTCACGGCCAGAGAGCCAACGAGTTGCGAGTTGTGCGAATCGGCTGGTAGTTACACCAGAGGCATACCGAGATGACGGGGAGAGAGGCACTCGGGGACGACGAATAAAAGACCTTGATTCACTGTCGGACGGGTCTTCCGGCAAATTCTCCGCGATGCGAAGCGAGCAAATTCTCCAGCGAACATGGTTCTTAGTTCGCGAATTCTCCGCGACAACGTTTAAAGTCGTAAATTCACCGCGGCAAGAAGTTTGCCGCAAATTCTCCGTGGCTTATAAAGCCACAGCCCCTTCATTTTTCGCCGTTGTTATCGTTGTAATCGTTGTGCAACGATAAAGAAAAAAACGATTTATATTGCAACGATAAATGCAACGATAACCATATCGTTGCATTATTAAATTATTCATGTTAGGATATCTTTATGAAATATGAGAGGAGGAACGGGATGAACATCAAAGAAAAATTCAACCTTGAGTTTAAGGAGAAGATAAACAAGAAATTTTTGAAGACTGTCAGTGCTTACGCGAACTACAATGACGGAGAAATTATATTCGGTATTGATGATGCCGGAAATGTTGTGGGTCTGCATAATATAGACAATGAGTGCATCAAAATAGAAAACATGATAAATGATTCCCTGGATACTATCCCTGAATTTACAATAACCGGTGAAAATAAAGAGGGAAAAAACATTATTACACTTCGTGTTAAAAAGGGCAGAGACACACCGTATTATTCGGGAGGAAAAACATATAAGCGATCTGATACTTCAACCGTTGAAGTTGACAGGTCTGAGTTAACAAGGCTGGCTTTAAATGGGATCAACATGGATCATGAAAAGCGAAGGGCGTCTTCGCAAAACTTAAATTTTAATGTTTTGAAATATGAGTTAAAAGAACGGGCTGGTATAAAAAGAACAGATTTAGATATTTTAAGAACTTTGAATCTGTACGATGTTAACGGGTATTATAATATTGCCGGAGAACTACTGGCAGACGAAAACCAAATTAATTTTTCAGGAATCGACATCATCCGTTTTGGAGCGGATGTTGATCAGATCCTATACAGAGAGACAATCAGAAATAAATCGCTGTTGTCACAATATTACAGGGCATTGTCAATTTTTGAACAGTACTACCAATATGAAGAAATAGAAGGATATGAAAGAGTAAAAAAAGAGATGATTCCCAGAGAAGCCTTTCGGGAAGCATTGGCTAATGCCATAATTCACAGAGTTTGGGACATAAACTCTTATATTCAAATATCAATGTATGATGATTTGATCGAAATAAAATCACCGGGAGGTCTGCCTAACGGCCTTTCAAAGAAAGAATATCTGCACAACAACATATCCGTATTGCGAAATCCGATCATATCCGGCGTATTCTATCGCCTGGGGATCATAGAAAAGTTCGGGACCGGGATTGCAAGGATAAACAGGGAGTATATTAACAGCTTATCCAAACCCGATTTTCATATTGAAGATAACAGCATATTTATCCTTCTGCCTGTTATAAGAACTGATACCTCAGACTTGGCTAAAGATGAAATCAAAATATACAATTTATTGAAGAAAGAAAAAGAGCTGTCCAGAAAAGAATTGGACGACGCTCTTGGTTTTGATAAATCTAAGACCATTCGGCTCCTCAACAACTTAGTAAAGAAGAATATCATTCAAAAGCAAGGGCAAGGCCCAGGAACGACCTATAAGTTGATTTAAAGCGTGGGCAATTTAGGTATCTAACGGCCCTGACTTAGCAACACTTGTGCTCCTGCACTTCGGAGTATTCATATACACCTTAGTTTGAAGCACTGCGTGTTGCGTCGTCATCATCCGTTATATACCAAATTGCGGAAATGACACAAAAACGAGTTGCGTCACCATCATCTCCGATCTGCCCCAATTGCGGAGGGTACTTCCGCAGCGGGAATTGTGACCGAAGGTCGCGGGGAATTTGCAGCAGAGATACGCTGCGGAGAATTTGCTCGCTTCGCATCCAAGAGGGGCAGCTGAGCATGGCTGAGCCTAGCTGAGCGGTCGTAAGGGCGGCCGGGAAGGGCACCGACGGCGAGCAGTTGGAAGGGCGGGGGAATTGCGGCCAAGCCCAGCGTCTCCCCGGTATGCCGTCGAGTTAGATTCTCACTATCGTTTGACAATTGTTTGACTGCTCCTACAACTGCTTCGCCACCGCTTCGCGGCGATGAAATCGCCACTCGCGCGCGGTATCTTCATGCCGCACTTCGCCAAAGTATTATACATACGTTGAAGCGCAGGACCGCAAATGTTGCTAAGCTAGCGCTGTGCTTTTAAGGTTTTACGATAGTCTTTAATATCGCAATTGGGGCATATCGTGGATGATGACGACGCAATAGGTTTTAAATCTCATACGCAATTGGGGCATAGAGGAGATCATGACGATGCAACGCGAAAAATTCAAACTAAGACGTATTAAGCATACGTCGACGTGAAGGATTTTGAGTGTTGTGAAGTCAGGGCTGCTATATGCCCCAATTGCTGCCTCCCACTTGACAGGGGAAGGGGGAGAGTGCTATCATTCCTCCGTTGCGCGGAAATAGCTCAGCTGGTAGAGCGATGGCCTTCCAAGCCGTAGGTCGCGGGTTCGAGTCCCGTTTTCCGCTCCAGAATATTCAAGCCCCTGCCTTTGGCCGGGGCTTTTTTCTTTTGCTCAGGCCCATGCCGTGAAAACGAAATGAATATGCTCTTAGGTTCTAACCAACCGATTCCCAATAGACTCCCGCGGCACGCCACTTGCCGCCCGCCTTTCCTGCCGCTTGCCGTCACTTCCCATCGACTACCCATTGATTTCCAACTGATTTCCCATTGATCCCCCGTGGTCAACGCCTGCCTCTTCTCATTCTAACCGATTCTGATTACTTGCTATTCAAAACTGATCAGAACGGATATAATGGACTTAACGGATCGGCGAGGTGATCGAAGTGAAGAGTGAGAGTACAACTACTGAATTCAAAAGAGAATACACTGCAGATATCAGTAAGACTGTTATTGCATTTGCCAATACCGATGGAGGGGAGATCTTTATCGGTGTTGCAGATGACGGGACAGTTGTCGGGGTCGAAGATGCAGATGAGATAATGCTAAGGACGATGAACAACATCAGGGACGCGGTCAGTCCTGATGTTACTATGTTCATCGACTGCGAACAGAAAATTGAAAATGGAAAGAACGTAATTCTCATAACCGTTCAGAGAGGTACGGCTTCCCCTTATTATCTGGCCCGTAAAGGGATACGGCCTGAGGGGGTCTATGTGAGGCAGGGGCCCTCAACTGTTCCGGCCACGGAGAGCATGATCCTTAAAATGATCATGGAAACGGGGGGGGAGAGTTACGAGAGGACGCGCTCCCTTGAACAGGCACTGACTTTTGAATTTGCTTCAAAAGTTTTTAAGGATGAAAACATAAAATTCGGAACGGAACAAAAAAGATCCCTGGGCATAATTGGCGATGACGGGGCATTCTCTAACCTCGGCCTGTTAATTTCCGACCTGTGCAGGCATACTGCAAAGGCTGCTGTTTTTGAGGGAACGGGAAAGACACTTTTGAAGGACAGGATAGAATTTTCGGGCTCGCTTTTGAAGCAGGCAGATGAAATATTTGCATACATAGACCGTTCAAACCGTACAAGTTCTGAATTTTCGGGACTCAGACGGATCGATAAACGCGATTTCCCCCGGGAAGCTGTAAGAGAGGCCCTGCTAAATGCGATCGTTCACAGGGACTATTCTTACAGCGGAAGTACCCTGATAAGCATCTTTGACGACAGGATTGAGTTCGTCTCTTTGGGAGGACTTCCGAAAGGAATAGCATACAGCGACCTGATGCTCGGTGTTTCCGTTCTTCGTAATGAACGGCTTGCTGATATTTTTTACAGGCTGCACCTGATCGAGGCTTACGGCATTGGAATGCCGAAAATAATGGATTCTTACAGCCATTTCAGAGTAAAGCCGTCAATAGATGTCTCTGAAAATGCATTCAGGATAACTTTGCCCAATACCAACTTTACAAGCAGGGTCGGAGAGGACCGGGACAGGTTGACTCATGACGAAAGAAGGGTAATGGACTACATTACGTTGAATGATAATGCAGGAAGAAAAGACATCCAGGCTGAATTGGAGCTTTCTCAGAGCAAAGCGATCCGCTTACTCAGGGCACTGATCGAAAAAGGGGTAATAGCTGCAAACGGCAGGGGGAAGAACACCAGATACACAACAAGGAACGAGTAGGATATATTTGGGTCCATCATAAATATATTTGTGCTATTCTCAGACGAGACTGTTTACATCAGGGGAAATGAATATGAAAAAACTTACTGCTTCTTATAAAAAGCTGAAGGCCGCAGGGGAACGCCAGGGATGGTGGGACTCTGAGGGACTGGTCGCTGCGCTTTCGGGCGGCGGGGACTCTGTGGCGATGCTGTGGCTACTTCACCGCTTTTACAAAGGAAGGATAGTTGCGGCACACCTTGACCACTGCACACGTGAGGGTATGTCACACGAAGACGCGGCCTTCTCGAAAGACCTTTGCGAGAAGTGGGGCATTAAATGCATCGTGAAGACTGTCGAAGTATTTCAGGAGCGTTTGACCGGCGAGTCTTTTGAAATGGCGGGACGCAGGGAGCGTTACACCCATTTCTGCGAGACAGCGAAGGCGGAAGGGCTGCCATTTATCGCTGTCGGGCATTCATCTGACGATGTAGTCGAGACGCAGCTCATGAATCTTTTCAGGGGGACGGGGCTTGACGGTCTCAGGGGTATACCTGAGAGACGCGGCATGATAGTCCGTCCGATAATCGATTTTCGCAGGGATGAACTCAGAGAACTGCTTCGTGATAACTGTGTTGTGTGGCGTGAAGACGCAAGCAACGCAGACACTGTTTACAAAAGAAACAGGGTAAGGGAAGAACTCATACCGTGGATCAGGGAAAACATGAACCCGAACTTTGAGTCATCCATGATCGGCCTTTCGAAACAGATAGATGCGGAGCTTGAACAAAAGCAGAAATTTACAGAAAAACTCCTTGCAGATGCGGTTATCGCCATGCCCCCTGCCATCGTCTGCTGGTCTCCTGCCTTTGTAAAAAATGTTCCTGACACTGACCTGGCGGACATGCTCCGCCTTCAGGGCATTATGCTGGACCTGCCCAGGCTGGACAGGGACAGGACCCTAAAACTGGTCGCCCTGATCCGAAAGGGCGGAAACTGGCGCTTCCAGTGGGCAAGTGATATCGAGGTATGCTGGTCGAACAGGGGAATGGGATGGCTGCACCGTGAAGATATTGGAAAAGGCGTAGCTGAAAATAGGCAAAATGCCGAAAAACCCGTCCTTCCATGGTGGGCGAGATAGTGATATTTATGTTATTATGTCTAATGTTTTTGAGCGGAAAAAACTTTGGCATCAAGGAGTGTTTCTCACTTGGAATATAAGATTGGTAAAACACTTATTTCTGAAGAAAAACTACAGGCCAAAATCAAGGAACTCGGAGAGAGATTAAGCAAGGATTATGCCGGAAAACAGCTGATCTGCGTCTGTGTCCTAAAAGGTGCAGTAATTTTTCTTGCAGATCTTATCAGGAATATCAGTCCTGAGGTGGATGTAAGGATAGACTTCCTCGCTATTTCCTCTTATGGGGCATCAACGAAGAGCAGCGGGGTAGTGCAGATCCAGAAGGACCTCAGTACAGACATCTATGGCAAAAATGTCCTTATAATTGAGGATATTGTCGATACCGGACTCTCACTGAAGTACATAAAGTCGCTTCTGCTGGAACGTAAACCGCAGAGCCTGGCGATATGCGTGCTGCTTGACAAGCCGGAACGCCGCAAGGAAACAGTTGAGGTAGAATATACAGGGTTTACGATCCCCGATGAGTTCGTGATAGGCTACGGCCTGGATTATGCCGGAATGTTCCGGCATCTGCCGGCGGTGTTTATCGCCGAGCCCGTCGCCTAGCTGCAATTGGGGCATCTCGGAGCCCTGGTTTAGCAACACTCGAAGTCCTGCGCTTCGACGTATGACCAATACGCCTTAGCTTGAACTTCTTCGAGTTGCGTCACCATCATCTCCGATCTGCTCCAATTGCGGAGGAATTGTTTATTAGAAATAACAAATTGAAAAAGGTCACTAGGATCAAGAACTAAAATCACCGTCATTCCCGTATGGACCTGAGCGGGAATCCAGCGTCTCAGAACTTAGGTTATTACAAAGTTTTAAAGATTTAAACAAAAGACACTGGATCCCGGCTCAGGTGCATACCGGGATGACGAAGAGTGAAAAATGGTTATGAAAATAGTTTGACAGTATTTTAAACGACTGCTTGCCAATTGCTTGCCCACTCTTGCCAATTGCTTGCCAGTCTTTACAACAGTTTAGCTGAACCAATTGATTACCCACCGGATGTTTTTCCGGTAGATTAGTAAAGATATGAAAGCGAGGTCACACGTTTGAAGAAAACCTCTAAAAATGTTGGGATGTATATAATACTGATCGTTCTTGTTGTCAGTCTGGTGAACGTATTCTTGACGCCGGATGCAAACAAGTCCGGTCAGGGTGCTGAGGTACTTCCTTATAGCCAGTTTTTGAACGAAGTAAACGCAGGCAATGTTGCCAAGGTAAAGATAGACCACGAGCAGCTCAAAGGAACATTGAAATCCGGCAAAGAGTTTACAACTTATATCCTTGATCCCGGAACACTGCCCAGTGAGATATCCCAGAAGGGCGTTGAAGTCGAGGTCGTTCCTCCGCCAAAGAACTCATGGCTGACGTCCCTGCTTGCTTCCCTGCTTCCCACACTGCTTCTGATAGGTGTATGGATATACTTCATATACAACATGCAGGGCGGGGGAAACAAGGTCATGGGCTTTGCAAAGAGCAAGGCCAAACTCTTTATGGACAACAGGCCAAAGGTCACGTTTGATGACGTTGCGGGCTGCGACGAGTCCAAGGAAGAGCTTGAAGAGGTCGTCCATTTCCTCAGGGATCCCGCAAAGTTCACCCGGCTTGGTGCAAAGGTACCCCGAGGTGTACTGCTTCTGGGTGCACCGGGAACGGGTAAGACCCTTCTTTCAAGGGCTGTTGCCGGAGAGGCCAATGTGCCCTTTTTCAGCATAAGCGGATCTGACTTCGTTGAAATGTTTGTCGGTGTCGGTGCTGCGCGTGTCAGGGACCTTTTTGAGCAGGCCCGCAAGAACCAGCCGTGCATAATATTCATAGACGAGATAGACGCTGTAGGACGTCATCGCGGTGCCGGTCTCGGAGGCGGACACGATGAACGTGAACAGACACTTAACCAGCTTCTTGTCGAGATGGACGGTTTTGAAGCGGGGACAGGCATTATCCTGCTTGCCGCAACAAACAGGCCTGACATACTTGACCCGGCGCTGCTCCGTCCTGGACGTTTTGACAGGCAGATAGTTGTAGACAGGCCGGACGTAAACGGAAGGCGCGACATACTGAAGGTGCATTTGAAAGACAAGAAGGTCAGCAAGAAAGTCGACCTTGATGTCATTGCCCGCAGGACACCCGGTTTTGTCGGTGCTGACTTAGCCAACCTTGTAAACGAAGCCGCGCTTCTTGCAGGTCGGAGAGGCAAGGCCAGCCTCGGAATGGCAGAGTTCGAAGAGGCCATCGACAGAGTAATGGCAGGTCCTGAGCGAAAGAGCAGAGTAATAAGCAAGAAAGAGCGCGAGATCATCGCATACCACGAAGCCGGACACGCGCTGGTCGCAAGCAAGATAGACGGAAGCGATCCGGTACATAAGATATCAATAATACCGCGCGGCCACATGGCGCTTGGTTACACACTGCAGCTGCCGGAAGAGGACAGGTTCCTCATATCGAAGAAAGAGCTTTCTGACAGGATAACGATACTGTTGAGCGGTCGTGTAACAGAAATGCTCAAGTTCGGTGATGTTACGACAGGAGCTTCGAACGACCTTGAAAGAGCTACACAGATCGCAAGGCAGATGGTGACCGAGTTTGGCATGAGCGACAGGCTTGGGCTGGTAACGCTTGGCAGGAAACAGCATGAAATCTTCCTTGGCAGGGATATCATGGAGGACAGGAACTACAGCGAGGAGATCGCCTACGCGATAGACCAGGAAGTCCGTAGTATGATAGATGAGTGCTTTACCCGAGCAAAGAAGATCCTTACCGAAGAAAATGAACGACTTGAGGAGATAACAGCGCTGCTTCTGGAGAAAGAAGTCCTTGAAGGCGACGAGCTTGACGAACTTCTTGGGTACCCGAAGAAAGATCACCCGGCCTCAACTGCCGGATCTGAGGATGAAGGATCCGAAGAGGAAGAGACTGAAGATAACGGATCAGAAACAGAAGAGGAAGAAGATAAAAAGAAACAGCAGGAAGAAGAAAGTTCTGAAGATCAGGATGATGATGATCCTGACGAAGAGGAAGAATAGAACATAAGATATATTAGGAGCCAAACGGCTCCTTTTTTATCGGATATTTTAGCTGCCCCACAGCCGTAATATTTCCACAATCAAAGGAATATATGATATAATGCCCATCGTCACGGGATGTAGCGCAGCCTGGTTAGCGCACCTGCTTTGGGAGCAGGGGGTCGTCGGTTCGAATCCGACTATCCCGACCAAGAATTTAAAAAAGCTCAGCGAAAATTATTTCGCTGAGCTTTTTTTTTGCAAATCGATGGGGAATCAATGGGTAATCAATTGGGAGAGGCTGCGGCGTGGATAATGCCGCGGGAATCGATAGCAAATCAGTTGGTTGGTTCATATAATTCGTTATAGTGAAGGTTCAAAGTGCCTGGATCCGGGATCTCAGTGAGAGGCCAAGTTTTCAGATCTAAACAACTGATTCGCCATTGATTACCCATTAACTCACCTATCGATTTCCGCGGCACGATTCTTGCCGCTGCCCCTAACAATCGATTTGCCATTGATTTCCCACTGATTCCCGAACCATCATCTCAGCATTCCCCACATAACATTCACACACGTTAACGTTATAATAATAAAGTGATAAGATTTTATCATGCTAAAGATATTGACTGGAGGGATCCATATGACACATGAAAGTATACGGAAAGTAAAGAAAATAGCTGCCCTGATGGCGGCATTTGTTCTTATATCAGGTACTGCTGCTATTGCTGCTCCAAAGGAAAAGAAAGATATGCCAAAACAGAGCCAGCAGAACGGTCCGGAATGGCAGGATACACAGCAGCAGAATGAAAAGAAGGACAAAAAAGTTAAGATCCGCGAAATGAAGTACAAACAGGGAGGCAAATTGTTGGTAGTGTTTGGATATCCTGAAGGCAACGGTTATCCTCCATATCCGGGATATCCCGGAAGACCGGGCAACCCAGGCAAACATTATGGAAATAATATCCGCTGGGATAAAAACCAACCCATCACCATCACCGACAGATTCGGCAGAACGTACGATACCAGAGTTGTAAGATCAGAGAATAACGTTCTCGAGCTTATTGTCGACGGACTGTACGGCGGAGCACTTTATAACTTAAATATAGGGGGTGTATACCTCGACGATGTTATAAACGGTGTAAACGGTGAATTCTGGGCAAAGGATAACTGGCAGTATAGGAATTAGTAACTGCGGCGAGATATCTGCCGCGGTAATCAATTGGTAATCGGTTGCAAATCTATTGCAAATCAATCGTTAGGGACGGCGGCGAGTACCGTGCCGCGCAAAGTGGCGATTTCATTGCCGCGAAGCAATTGCAAATCAATTGTTTGGATTTGAGACTACAGAACCTAACTGCGATCCCGGAATAAACTCGTGCCGGGATCGCAGTTTTTTGCCCTGTCGCCCTTCCCGTCGTTCCCGAGTGCTCCAGTCGGGAATCCAGCGGCTTTTGTTTAGGCCCCAAAAATAAAGAATAGAACAGATCCATAAGAACTAAATCCCCGATCTCAAATCGCACTCGAAACAGTGTTGACACTAAGGTTTATCTATGAGTTTCTTTGACGAGAAACAGTGTCCTTCTGATCTCGGAACGCACTCGAAATAGTGCGGATACTAAGGTTTATCTATGAGTTTCTCTGACGAGAAACAGTGTCCTTCTGATCAGAAGCATAACGGGATGACGGAGGGGCGATGGGATCGCCACTTCCTGCATCATCATCACGCTGCATTTCTACGCCCCAAACTATCGCTTGCCAACTGCTTGCCAACCGGCTTGCCAACGCTTGCCATTTTCTTGCCCTCCCTTCCAACCGACTCCCCATCGATTGCCAACCGATTACCAATCGATTACCGTGGCAGGATTTTTGCCACAGTCCGAAACTATTGATTTGCCATCGATTCCCCATTGATTACCAATCGACTCCCTCGTCATCCGTGACATTGCAAACTGAATATGCAATGTCACGGATGACGCATTCTTTAAAAAGCTATATATTAATAAAGTTGCATTCATATAAAGGAGAGAATTTATGTCTGACGAATTTAAGCTCTTTTCACCATGGCCTATGTCCGGGGATCAGCCTCAGGCAGTGGAGAAGCTTGTCCGGGGATTTGAAAAGCCCGGTGCTGTGCAGACGCTGCTTGGGGTTACGGGCAGCGGTAAGACCTACACGATGGCCAATGTGATCCAGAGGCTGCAGAGGCCTACTCTTGTCATGGCCCACAACAAGACCTTGGCTGCGCAGCTCTACAGTGAGTTCAAGGAATTTTTTCCCGGCAACTCGGTCAATTATTTTGTCAGCTATTACGACTACTACCAGCCAGAGGCCTACATGCCGGCTCAGGATATTTATATAGAGAAGGACGCCTCAATAAACGAGAGGATAGAGAAGCTGCGGCTTGCAACGACCAAGGCCCTGCTGGAGCGGCGGGATGTCATTGTTGTTGCAAGCGTCTCGTGCATCTATGGTCTGGGCAAACGTAAAAACTATGAGGATGCCATTTTCCGTTTTGCTGTCGGCGAGCGATGGGACCGCAGGACATTCATGACGAGGCTTCTGGATAATTATTATCAGCGCAATGACTTCGTGCTCCAGCCCGGAAACTTCCGGAGCAGGGGAGAGTCGATGGAGATATACCCCGCATACAGCGATACGGCTGTAAGGGTCATTTTTTTTGATGATGAAATAGAGCGCATAGAGGAGATAGACCCTGTGAGCGGAAGGGCTATCCTAACAAAGGACCATACGGGGATATTCCCCGCCCAGCACTATGTTACCTCTTCCGATGCAATAAACAATGCGGCAGAGCTGATAGAGAAGGAGCTTGCAGACAGAGTCACAGAGCTTGAGTCGGCAGGGAAGATCGTCGAGGCGCAGAGGCTGAAGATGAGGACCAAGTATGATCTTGAGATGCTTCTTGAGGTCGGTTACTGCTCAGGGATAGAGAACTATTCGCGCTTTCTTGACGGACGTGAGCCCGGAGACGCCCCCGGAACTCTTATGGACTTTTTTCCGGAGGATTCACTGATCTTCATCGACGAATCCCACATGACGCTTCCCCAGGTTCGCGGGATGTACAACGGGGACAGGGCAAGGAAAGAAGTCCTTGTCGAGCATGGTTTCAGGTTACCTTCATGTCTCGACAACAGGCCGCTCAAGTGGACAGAGTATGAGCCGCTTCTCAAGAACGCGCTCTTTATCTCCGCTACGCCGGGGGATTATGAGTTTGCCCATTCAGAGAATGTCGTGGAGCAGCTTATTCGGCCGACGGGAGTTACAGACCCGATCGTGGAGGTCCACCTCGCAACGGGGCAGGTGGATGACATTCTTGGCGAAGTCAGGCCGATCATTGAAGCAGGGGAACGAGTCCTCATCTCAACGCTTACCAAGCGCTCGGCGGAGGACCTTGCTGAGTATATGGCAGAGCTGGGGATAAAGGTGAGATATATCCATTCCGAGCTTGATACATTTGAACGGGCCGAGTTGCTTCGCGATCTTCGCCTCGGTGTTTTTGCCGTTCTTGTGGGAGTCAACCTCCTAAGGGAAGGAATAGACCTGCCGGAAGTCTCCCTTGTGGCTATCCTTGATGCGGACCGCGAGGGGTTTATGAGATCGCAGAGGTCGCTGATACAGATGATAGGAAGGGCTGCAAGGAACCAGGCCGGGAAGGTAATACTCTACGCTGACAGGATAACGGACAGCATTGATGCTGCAATGAAGGAGACGGAAAGAAGAAGAAACCGTCAGATATCATATAATGAAGAACACGGTATAATACCTCAGACAATATCGAAGGCGGTAAAGGACCTTCTGCCCGCCGAGCTTCTTGAAGAGGGCGGATATGCAGGCAGGAGAGCGGCTTCACCGCTTAAGGGCGCAGAAAGTGCTCCTGATATACATGAGCTTGAAAGAAAGATGTGGGCTGCGGTAGAAAAGCTTGATTTCGAGACTGCAGCGGAGATAAGGGACAATATACAGAGACTGAAAGGCGATGCGAAAATTGGAACAGAGCATAAAAATTACAGGGGCAAGACAGCACAATTTAAAAAACATAAACGCAGAAATTCCTAAAAACCAGCTCGTAGTGGTGACGGGCCCATCGGGTTCCGGCAAGTCTTCACTGGCTTTCGACACTATCTACGCCGAGGGGCAGAGACGCTATGTGGAATCCCTCTCGTCATATGCCAGGCAGTTTTTAGGAATGGCGGACAAACCCGATGTGGACGACATTAGCGGACTGTCTCCGGCCATATCGATAGAGCAGAAGGGAGCCGGTCACAATCCGCGCTCAACTGTCGGGACCGTTACAGAAATTTATGACTATTTGAGGCTTCTTTTCGGCAGAGCCGGTACTCCGCACTGCCCAAGCTGCGGCAAGGAAGTGCGCCGTTACAGCGTTGACGAGATAGTGGACAAGATATACAGAGACTATGACGGCAAACCGATAGAGATCCTCTCACCGCTTATAAAAGGCAAAAAGGGAGAGTATAAGAACCTGCTGCTGAAGCTCCATCAGCAGGGCTACCTCAAAGCCAGGGTGGACGGGACAGTCCTCTGGCTTGAGGAGGAGATAGAACTCGACAAGAAGAAAAAGCACACTATCGAATGCATCATCGACAGGCTGAGGGTGAAGGAAGATAACCGCCAGCGGCTTTCGGAAGCTATAGAGATGGCAATGAAACTATCTGAAGGATTTGTTCTTCTGGTCTCCGAGGGCATGGATGACCTGGAACTCACAGAAAAGTATATCTGTCCGGATTGCGAGATAAGTCTGCCGGAAATAGAACCGAGACTTTTTTCCTTCAATAACCCATACGGGGCATGTCCCGACTGTTCAGGCCTTGGGGTGCACCTCCATTTTTCCGAGGAACTTGCTGTCAATCCTGAATATCCTATCGGAGACGGCGGTTTTATCCCGTGGAAGAGCATGAAGTATATGATACAGAAAGCTGAGCTCATGGCCGCCCGTCACAAAGGCTGGGACCTCTCCAAACCATTTAAGGACCTTCCGGAAGATGCGAAACAGGCCCTCCTGTATGGCACTGATGAAGTGATCCCGATGATATTCAGCGACAGGAACGGGGACTGGGAATACAACGGCCATTATCCCGGACTGCTCCCCTGGCTTGAGAAACGTCTTGGCGAGACTGAATCTGATAACTACCGTGAAGAACTCCTGCGCTACCGTACAGAAGACATCTGTCAGACCTGCAGCGGAGCGAGGCTCAAGCCGGAGGTACTTGCCGTCACCCTTGGCGGATACAACATAGCTCAACTTACAGAGATGCCTATTGAGGACCTTATTAAGGTCCTTGACACAATGCAGCTTGGCGCAAGAGAGCAGAAGATAGTCGGGCAGGCTTTGACGGAAGTTCGTAAGAGACTTGCCTTCCTTAACAACGTAGGTGCTGGATATCTCAGCCTTTCAAGGCGTGCTGACACGCTGAGCGGCGGGGAGAGCCAGAGGATAAGGCTTGCCACCCAGATCGGATCCCAGCTTACAGGAGTCCTGTATGTACTGGATGAACCGACGATAGGACTTCATCCCAGGGACACGAACAGATTGCTGGACACGCTCAAGGATATCAGGGATATAGGCAATACAGTTATAGTAGTCGAACATGACAGGGAAACAATGATGGCAGCTGATTACATACTGGAGCTTGGTCCCGAGGCCGGCGAAAACGGCGGGAACCTTATCGCATGCGGAAGCGCAGCAGATATCATCAGCGGGGATACCCCGACAGCCCTCTATCTCAGAGGTGAGGCCGACGGGACATACAGGCCTAAACCAAAAAGACGGAAGGCGAAGGGAAAGATAAAGGTAACGGGGTGCTGCGAGAACAACCTGAAAAATATCGATATTGATGTCCCGCTTGGAGTCCTTGCTTCACTGAGTGGTGTATCAGGCTCAGGTAAGAGCACATTCCTGTACGAGATACTCTATAAGGGCCTCAAAGGAAAATTCGACAGGGAATACCGGGACCGCGCAGGAAAATTTGACAGCATTTCGGGTTACGAGTCACTGAGGAACGTGGTTCTCGTTGACCAGAGCCCCATCGGAAGAACCCCGCGCTCGAACCCCGCAACGTACACCGGTGTTTTTACTCCCATAAGGGAGTTCTTCGCGCAGCTTCCCGAATCCAAGCTCAGGGGATACCAGCCGGGCCGTTTCAGCTTCAACGTAAAGGGCGGGCGCTGTGAGTCGTGCAAAGGGGACGGGGAACTCAAGGTCTCAATGCTCTTTTTGCAGGATGTCTATGTCAAATGCGATGTCTGCAAAGGAACGAGGTACAACAGGGAGACGCTCGAGGTAAAGCACAAGGGGCTGTCGATCGCTGATGTGCTTGAACTGACGGTAGACGAGGCCGTGGAGCATTTCAAGGATATTCCGAGGATAGTCAACAAACTGAAAGTGATCCAGGAGGCGGGGCTTGGGTACATAAAACTTGGACAGCCTGCGCCTACGCTGAGCGGGGGAGAGGCCCAGAGGGTCAAGCTCGCTACTGAACTGAGCAAAAAGTTCAGGGGCAGCACCCTCTATCTCCTTGACGAACCAACTACAGGGCTTCATTACAACGATGTCAAAAAGCTGCTCAAGCTTCTGCACAAGCTGGTCGATCACGGTAGCTCCGTGCTCGTCATTGAGCACAATCTCGATGTCCTTGCCTCGGCTGATTACATAATGGACCTTGGCCCGGAAGGCGGCAGAAGGGGCGGAGACCTTATTGCAAAGGGAACTCCTGAAGAGATCGCCGCATCGGACGGCCCGACAGGAAAGTACCTTGCAGAATTTTTCAACGATATCAAGGAAGGCAGGAAAGCCGGATGAGAGAAGAAAAGACAAGCGTAAGCGAAGACATCTGCTGGGGCAGGAACCCGGTATTTTCCCTTCTTGAGGAGTCACCTGAGAGGTGCATGAAGGTCCTGACCTCAAAGACAGTCCAGCTCCATATAAAGGCCAGGCTGCAGGATCTCTGCAAAGCTGCCAACATAGTCCTTCTGACTGTGGATCCTGCAGCTTTAGATAAGATGACGAATAAAGAGAATCACCAGGGAGTAGTTGCCTACATGGCGCCGATGAAACTCTGGGACGCAGAGGAAATTATCCAAATGCTGCCCAAAGCGCCGGAACCCGCAATGGTGCTGCTCTGTGACCATCTCCAGGATCCGCATAACCTTGGAGCCGTGATCAGGAGCGCCGAAGCTGCAGGAGCATCGGCTGTGATGATCCCCAAGCGAGGCGGAGCTCTTCCGACAGGAACGGTAGTAAAGACCAGCGCAGGCGCTGCTCTGAGACTGCCCATAGCAAAGACAGGAAACGTATCCCAGACGATAAGGCTGCTTCAGGAAGCTAATTTCTGGGTGGTAGGCCTTTCGATGGAAGCCGAAGAGACCCTCTTTAAGGAAGACATGCCCCCGAGGGTCGTGATCGTAATAGGTGCCGAAGGCGACGGCCTGGGCCAGGCAGTAGCAAAGTCCTGCGACGAGTTGAGGCACATCCCCATGGCCGGAAAGACCGGATCACTGAACGCATCGGTGGCGGCTTCTCTGGCGCTTTTCGAATACAAAAGATCTCGCAGGTGAACCATCTGCGGAAGTCAATTGGTAGTCAATAGCGAATCGATAGCAAATCAATTGTTTGGAACTGATAATCTGTCCCCTTCCGCGATCTGCCCCAAATGCGGCAATTGAGATTTAGAGCAAGTGATAACGACGCAATGCGCAGTGGAGCCTTTCGAAGGCGTATATGAATACGTCGAAGGGAGGCTCCGCAAGTCTTGCTATGTTAGCGCTGCTATAAATCACAATTGCTTGCTTTTTCTCAGAATAATGCTACAATTTATTTACTAATTCAGGGGCAAGTACTGGAAGAGTGGGTCGTGCCCACTCTTCTTGCTTTACAGGGGGGTATACGGTGGAAAAGATCAAGCTGAGCGACATATACAGCGGACTCAGGGAGCGGATAGAATCGCTCGGTTACAACTGTGTCGGCTTTGAAAACGTCACCGAGGATGAGATGAAGATACTCCGTGTCTATGTAGACCTTCCCGGAGGAGTGAACCTCTCCGACTGTGAAGCAGTGGCAAGGGAGGTAAATGTCTATCTTGATGAGATGGAAACCTCTCTTCCCGAAAGATATTATCTGGAGGTCAGTTCACCCGGTCTGGAACGCCCCCTCTTCACTCCGGAAGATTATAAATCATTTTCCGGCAGGGAAGCACAGATATCGCTGAAAGGCGGCAGAAAGATCGCCGGCATTATAAACGGAGTGGACGACGATGGCATGGTACATTTCCTTTTTGCCGATGGTGAGAGTTCGGTTCCGTTTGCTGACATAAAAAAAGGCAAGCTCATTTATAAAGAGGAAAAGGGCCAGAAGAAGACTTTCAAAAAGATAAAGAAAAAGTGAGTTTTGTAAAAACGCCTTTTTCTTCCCTCCTTTTAGCGGTCGGACAACAGTCAAGAATAATTTCATGAGAGGAGTTAAATAGATGCAGCTTGGAAAAGATTTCAAGAAAGTACTTAAGCAGATAGAGGAAGAAAAGGGACTTTCGGAGGAGATCATCGTTGCGAGTCTGGAAGCTGCTATGGTATCTGCCTATAAGAAGTACAAGGGCGGAAATCAGACGGCAGAAGTCCATATAGATGTCGATTCCGGTGATTTCACCCTCTATGAGGTCAGACTTGTCGTTCCTGACGAGACTTCCGATGAATCGGAGATCTCTATTGCTGAAGCAAAGCGCAGGGGAAATGACGATGTTGAGCCCGGAGATATCATAAGGAAAGAAGTTTTTCCTGAAGATTTTGGTCGGATAGCCGCCCAGACAGCTCGCCAGGTCATCATCCAGAGGCTGAAGGATGCTGAGCGCCAGGTGATTTACGAGCAGTTCTCGGACAAGATAGGCAATATCATCACGGGAACTATATTCAAGTCTGAAGGTGATCAGATACTGGTCCGCCTTAACGAAAAGACAGAGGCTATAATGCCCAAGGAAGAGCGTATAATCGGAGAAAAATATCTTCCGGGTTCAAGGATGAAGTTTTATCTGCTTGATGTAAGGCAGACAACTAGAGGTCCCCGCATAATAGTATCAAGGACCCATCCGAAACTCCTTCACAAGCTTCTTGAGCTTGAGGTGCCGGAAATCCAGGACGGAGTAGTTGAGATCCGCAACATCGTCAGGGAGGCAGGCACACGTGCCAAGATCGCTGTTGCAAGCCTTGATGCGAACGTTGAGCCCCTTGGGGCCTGCGTGGGAAAGCAGGGAGCGCGCATCAAGTCTATAAGCAACGAGCTGCACGGCGAGAGGATAGATATTATCGTGTGGAGCCAGGATATCCTTACTTATATAAGGAATTCCCTCTCTCCTGCGAAAGTACTGAAGATCGAGCCTCTGCTTGACCAGGACCGCTCTGTTATTGTCTATGTCCGCTCGGACCAGCTCTCACTTGCGATAGGGAAGGCCGGACAGAACGTACGGCTTGCTGCGCGTCTGACGGGCTGGAAAATTGACATCAAGGTCAAAGAGGACGAAAAGCTGCCTACGATGAAGGATCTTTTTGAAGACCTGAGCAGCGTTATCGAAGACGAAGACGACGAAGGATAGAACGGCATGATGGGCGAGGAACGTAAGACAGAAAAAAGAAAACGTCCCCGCACATGTGTCGGATGCGGCGAAGAATCTCCCAAACGCGAACTTCTGAGAGTTATAAGAACTCCTGAAGGCGAGGTCAGATATGATCCGACAGGGAGAGCTAACGGCCGCGGGGCGTATATATGCAGCTGCCGGGAGTGTGTGGCACTGGCTAAAAAGAAAAAAGCGCTTTCCAGGGCTCTTAAGTCAGATGTCAGCGAGGATGTATACGAAAACCTGCTGGCGCTTTGTATAGATGAAATGAGGGAGGCTTGAGATGAATCAGTCAAAAAACGAGGAACTGATGAATATCCTTGGCCTTTCCAGAAGAGCAGGAATACTTCTTATTGGACAGGATCAGGTGCTTGCCGGCGATAAACACAATGAAAAACTTGTAGTTATTGTAACTTCGGATTGTTCCGCCAACGTCCTCCGTTCCCTGAAGCCAAGGGTCGAACGTGGAGAAGTCGTCCTGCTGAAATTGGAAGATACGGATAGGACCGCTCTGGGATCACATCTCGGAGTGGGATCAGCACAGATCGCCGCCCTTCCGCATGGCGGACTGGCTAAAAAGGTTTTGGCAATTTATGACAGGAGTGATGCCAATGAGCAAAATCAGAGTTTATAATCTCGCGAAAATGTTTGAGATGAGCAATACGGAGATGGTGGAATTATTGACTGAAATTGGGGTCAATATCAAATCGCACATGAGTTCGATCGATGAGGAAGTTTCCATTCTTGTCGAGGAGGAACTGAAAAGAAGAAAAGATGCGGAAGAGAAAAAGGCTGTCGAAGCCATAACGACGTACCAGGTAGTAAATGTCAGCGAAGGCGCGTCAGTTTCGGATGTGGCCGCCAGCATCGGGGAAAAACCGGGCAGTGCGGTCAAGATCCTTATGGCTGAGGGCCTTATGGTCCCTGCAACAGTTGCGGCTGACGAAAAGATCCTTGAGATCCTCGGAAAAGGCTTCGAGAAGCACTTTGTCTTCGGAAAACCTGAAGAGAAAGAAACTGCATCGGATAAGACTGAGGCCAAGACCGCCAAAAAAGAAGAGAAGCAGCCCGCACCCAAAAAAGGGACGAAAAAGGGCAAAGAATCTGCAGCGAAGGACCCGTCGGATCTGCCCTTCAGGCCTCCTATCATTACTGTCATGGGCCACGTTGACCATGGAAAGACGACACTCCTTGACTACATAAGGAAGACAAGAGTGACTGAAAAGGAAGCTGGAGGTATCACACAGCATATAGGTGCCTCAAGGGTCAATTACGAAGGCAATACGCTGGTATTCCTCGACACCCCTGGACACGAGGCGTTTACCTCCATGCGCGCAAGGGGCGCTCAGGTGACTGACATAGCGATCCTGGTAGTTGCGGCAGATGACGGCATAATGCCCCAGACCATTGAGGCAATGAACCATGCCAAAGCTGCCGGAGTTCCTATAGTCGTAGCAGTCAACAAGATAGACAAACCTGCAGCCAAGCCTGAAAGGGTCCGCCAGCAGCTTTCTGATTACGGCCTTGCTCCAGAGGAGTGGGGCGGTGATACGATCATGGTCGACGTTGGTGCCAAGACCGGCATAAATGTTGATCAGCTGCTTGAGATGGTCATTCTGGTCGCGGAGATGCAGGAACTTAAGGCAGACCCGAACGCCGCGCCGGAAGGCACTGTTATAGAGGCGAACCTCGACAAGGGCAAGGGCCCCGTTGCTACTGTCATCGTGCAGAACGGGACGCTTCGCCGCGGAAACATTATCCACACAGAAACTGCCTGGGGAAAGATAAGGGCAATGATAGATGATTCAGGCCGGAATGTTGACAGCGCCGGTCCCAGCATGCCTGTTGAGATCCTTGGGCTGGAAAACGTCCCCCAGCCAGGCGAAAAGTTCTCGGTCATCGGCTCAGAACGTGAAGCACGCGATATCATGTCGCACTACGAGTTCGAGCGCAGGGAGATGGACCAGAGCAAGTCAAAGAGGCTTACCCTTGAAGAACTTTATGAGAAGATGCAGACGGAAGAAGTCCCGCAGCTTCGCATAGTCCTCAAGACTGACGTCCAGGGTTCACTCGAGGCCTTCCACTCATCACTCATGAAGATGAACACGGATGCTGTAACTGTGAACATAGTACACGAAGGAGTCGGAAGGATATCTGAATCCGATGTCATGCTTGCATCGGCTTCCAACGCCATCATCGTTGGATTCAACGTCAGGCCTGACGGCAATGCAAAGAAGATCTCCGAAGCAGAAGGGGTGCAGATAAGACTCTATCAGGTCATTTATGACATGCTGGACGATGTTCATGCAGCCATGGAGGGTATGCTTGCTCCTGAGCTTCGTGAAAACACTCTTGGAACGGCAGAGATAAGGGAAATGTTCAAGGTACCCAAGATCGGCAACATAGCCGGATGCAGAGTTATGGAAGGTCTTTTAAGAAGAAACGCTAAAGTACGCCTTATCCGCGACGGAGTGGTTTTCTGGAACGGAGAGCTTTCAAGCCTCAAGCATTTCAAGGATGACGTAAGGGAGATCCGCTCAGGCAACGAATGCGGTCTCAGCTTTGAAAAGTTCCAGGATTTCCGTGTTGGAGACGTGATCGAGGCTTACGAAATAGTAAAGGAAAAGAAGACTCTGGATTAAGGAGCAGAAAATGCCTTTCTGGATAGGAGTCGCCGAGTGTTCTTTGAGGCTGCCTTACGCGGGAAGCCTTAAGGAACGAAGGCATGTCGTCCGATCTATACTGGACGGAGTGCGAAACCGTTTCAGCCTCTCTTCATCAGACCTTGGGCCTGCAGACAAATGGCAGGACGCAGAGCTGGGTTTTGCTGCGGCCGGTTCTTCTCCATCTGAGCTTGAAGAAAGACTCAGGAACCTGGAGAGCTTCCTGGCGAGAAGGGAAGCGGAAGGTGAGTTTGAGATAGTACGTTTCACTTGGGAGGTTTTTGCCTATGGTGACTTATAGGATCGACCGTATAAACAAAGAATTTTTAAGGGCAATTTCTGAGATACTTCAGGTCCGGATAAAGAAAGATAACGTAAGGGATGCGATCCTGACCAAGGTAAGCACATCGAAAGACCTGAGCTTTGCCAAGGTCTTTTATACCCTTATAGACATGGACCGCAAGGATGAGATACAGAAGGCGCTTGACTCCACGGCAGGACAGATAAGGTCTATGCTTGGGAAAGATATGCATCTGCGTACCATACCGGAACTCCACTTTGTCTACGACGACTCGGAAGCCAAAGCTAGAGCGATGGAGGAACTGCTTGACAAAGTAGCTGCCATGGATGCAGAAAAAAAGTCTTCAGGAGAAAACTGATGCTGGATATGGCAGTCATGAGAGAGGTCATAAAAAAATTTAGTTCAAGTGATAAATGGGTGATTTTATGTCATGAAAATCCTGACGGGGACACAATGGGATGCGGTCTTGCCCTCTATTCACTTGGAAAGAGGCTGGGGAAAAAAGTCAGGGTAATGGGAAGAGATCCTATTCCTGGAAGATACAGGTTCCTTCCCTATTACCACGATTTCGAGTGTTGCAAAGAGATCGTGGAAGAGGACATCAAAAATGCCCTTATGATCTGCGTTGACACCAGCACCGTGGCAAGAAGCATGCCAGGCCTTAAAGAAGTGCTTCCCGTTGCGGACAGCATAAACATCGATCATCATGGCGACAACCATCTTTACTGCAAGCTTAATCTGGTGGATCCTGATGTCTCCGCATCTGCAGAGTTGATCACCGAACTGTTTATTGAAGGCGGATGGGGCATTGAAGAGGATGAGGCGATCTGTCTCTATACAGGGCTGTCGACAGACAACGGAAATTTCAGGTTCGGAACTACCACAGCAAGGAGCCATCTGTGTGCTGCTAGGCTTCTTGAAGCAGGAGTAAAGCCTGCTGTAATAGATGAATATGTAAATGAAAACATGACGCCCTCAATACTTAAACTCTGGGGCCTGGCCTTCACGAGAACAGAGATGTTTTCTAACGGCAGAGGAGCACTCTTCTGGCTGAAGAAGGAAGATTTCGAAGAGGCTGGAGCTGATTCAAGCGCAGTCGATGGTCTTGTTAATAAGCTGCTTAAGATCACAGGCGTAAAAGTTGCATTGTTCCTGACTGAAGTAAATGGTGAAAATAAGGTCAGTATAAGGACTAAAACTCCATACGTAGCCAGGGATATAGCGTCTGTATTCGGCGGCGGAGGCCATCTTCAGGCTGCCGGAGCAAAGGTCGAGGGTACTTTTCATAATGCATTCGATTCTGTAAAGGCAGAGGCGGAGAAATATATTGATGACAGGACTGCTGCTCTTAAATAAGCCGACAGAGATGCGCAGCACAAAATGTGTAGAGCTGGTGCGCAATAAACTTGGCAGAAAAACTAAAGTCGGACACGGAGGCACACTTGATTCCACAGCCTCCGGTCTTCTTATTATCCTTATAGGCGCTGCGACAAGGCTTAGCAATTTTGTCATGGATATGCCGAAGTCTTACGAGACTGTTGCATGTCTGGGTGTTGAAACATCTACCGATGATGCATCGGGCGAAATCATCCGCAGGAACGGCTGTGGAAATATCAGCGAAAAAGATATTGATCTGGCTCTTCCTTCTTTTTTTGGCTGGAGGATGCAGGCTCCGCCGGACATATCTGCTGTCCACGTTGACGGACGGAGAGCACATGAACTTGCAAGAGAGGGACATGATGTCCATATCGAAATGAAGCCAGTTTTTTTTGCTTTTTCTTTAAGAACAAGCGTAATATCGGATGACTGCAAAGTTTCTTTCCGGATAAACTGCAGGAAAGGCACCTATATCAGAAGCTTTGTAAGAGATATGGGACAGATTCTTGGTTGTGGAGCACACGTGAGCGAGCTTAAAAGGCTAAGCTGCGGACCCTTTGAACTGGATAACGCGCTGGATGCAGCGTTATTGGAAGAGATCAGCAAAGAGGATCTGGCAGAAAAAGTAATTCCCCTTGAAAGCGTTTGTCCTGCAGCAGCATCTTACCTATGCGGGGAAGAAGAGACAGAGAGGCTTATCAATGGTCAGCACATCTCTCTGCATAGGCTGAAAAGAGAGAACTTTGCAAGATACTCAAGCACTTCCGGGGACATGATAGTAAGATCTGAAAAGATATTTTCCATCTGTAAATTCAAAGATCAGGGCAAATCATACGACCTTTTGCCTGCAGTCAATATAATCAACGACAGGAGCAATTGAAATGATTTTTGCACTAGGAGCCTTTGACGGTTTTCATCTGGGTCATCAGCGTCTGCTTGAGACAGCTAAAGAGCGTGCTGCCAAAGCTGGAACTGAATGGGGAGTCATTACCTTTGAGGGACATCCTCAGCTGGTTTTCAATAAAGACACATTCAAACTCCTATTCACTCCGGAAGAGAGAGACATGCTGATAAAGTACCTCGGCATACCTGTTGCGGACAAAGTGCCTTTCAACATTACCCTGGCAGACATGCTTCCGGCTGATTTTTTGGACCATATTGCCAAGAGGATATCGATAGAAGGGCTTGTAATAGGAGAGAATTTCCGCTTTGGAAGAGCCAGGATAGGAACTCCGGAACTCCTCGCAGAACTTTGCGAAGAACGCGGATGGTCTCTTGATGTTATTGGTTCATACAGGCTTAACGGCGGCATAGTAAGCAGCACCTCTGTCAGAGAGGCTGTCCTGAGAGGCCAGGTCGAGTCTGCCTGTGAGATGCTTGGTTATCCCTTTATGATACAAAGTAAGGTCATAAAAGGCGACGGAAGGGGCAGAGTGCTTGGATTTCCAACAGCAAACCTCTCTGTGAGGCCCAATAAGATCTATCCGGCCAGGGGAAGCTATGCAGGAATTTCCCATATTAATGGGAAATGGTATCCCGTTGCTCTTAATATCGGATATAACCCTACTTTTGAAGGATCAAGAGGGCTGCACTGTGAAGCTCATATCGTTGGTTTTGACGGAGATCTTTATGAGAAAACCATAACGCTGCACATTGTTTCCAGAAATAGGGAAGAGATGAAATTTGCCGGTGCTGATGCCCTTGTACAGCAGCTTAAAAAAGACATAAGGCACGCCAAAGCCAAAGCAGCGGAGTATATGAAAAGCTCAGCAGCGCAGCTTGATAGGTTTGCGAAGCTTATTCTTTGACATGAGGGCGTAGCTGACGTATTATTGTCACCGTGTCCTAAATTGCTGCCGCGGGAGTCAATAGGGAATCGATAGGAAATCAATAGGCAGTCAATGGGTAATGCCTACGGCGAAGATCGTGCCGTGGGAATCAATTGCAATTCGGTTGGGAGTCAATTGGTAAGATTTTAGGATTACACAACTGATTTGCTATCGATTCCCAATTGATTACCAATAGAATCTCGCGGCACAGCCATTGCCGCAGCTCCTAACAACTGATTTGCAACCGATTACCAATAGATTACCAATAGAATCCCGCGGCACGTTTTCTGCCGCACCCAGGCTTTTTAATTGAAGGAGGACGATTTTCCTTGTTGAGGTATCTAAGATCACACGTTAAGTCAATAATGATAGCTGTAATAGTTTTGTTTGTGGTTTCCATCTTTGCCGGTTATGGTCTCTATGCCCGCTCCGGAAAGGGGTCAGATGGTCAGAGAGATTATGCTGTTGCTGAGATAAACGGGAAAGATGTTATGCGTTCTGACATAGAAAAAGGAACGATGCAGCTTGCTGAACAGCTTGGTTCAGAAAAAGAGGTCACATCTGCGGATATTCCTCTCATGAGGAAAGCTATTCTTGACAGCACAGCGATAGAGGCCGAGCTCGAAAAAGAGATCAAAAGCCGCAATATCGAAGTGACTGAGGATGAGATAGATGAGGCTTATACAAACATAATGGACAGCTATCCTACAAGGGAAGAGTTCAAAGCATTCATGGAACGCTCAGAAATAACAGAAGTTCAGGTAAAGTCAGATATCAAAAAGCAGATATCGCAGAAAAAGGTTATGGATGCGCTTGCTGCAGAGATAAATGTACCTGATGATGAAGCGCGCAAGTTCTATGACTCAGCCAAGACTTTCCTCTATAAACAGCCTGCAGGATTTAAGGTAAATATAGCTACTTTCAAGAGCAACGAAGCCGCCAAGCTTGCTCAGAAGTCGATCGAAGGCGGAGAAGGCTGGGATAAGGTCATGGATCAGCACAAAGCTGACATAATGACATCGACGCCTTACGATAAACCTGTGCTTATAACAGTACAGATGATGGTCGATTCACTTGCTGCGCTGAAAGATCTCCCGCTCAACAAAGTCTCGCCTGTTATGCCTGTTACCAGCAGTGATTCCTATGTTGCGATAAAACGGAGCAAAGAGGCAGAAAAACAGCTGAGCTACAATGAAGTAAGTGCAGATGTAGTTGCGATGATAAAAAACCAGAAAGCTCAGGAAAAGCAACAGGAGTTTTATGAGGAGCTTCTTTCCAGGGCAAAGATAAAGATCCTTGATCCCGAAATTTTCCCTGCTCCGACATCGGCTGACATAAAAACAGAGGTAAAATCTGAAGATAAGCAGTAACAAGCCCCATTAAAGGTATTGACAAAGCCAGTCTTGAGCAATAAAATAGCCCCTGTTGGTGAGGTGGCCGAGCTAGGCTGAAGGCGCTCGCCTGCTAAGCGGGTAGGGTGGCCAAAACCGCCCTCCAGGGTTCAAATCCCTGCCTCACCGCCATCAAATAAGGAATTGCGCCGGTAGCTCAACTGGATAGAGCATCGGACTACGGATCCGAAGGTTACGAGTTCAAATCTTGTCCGGCGCGCCATTGGAAACAAAGGAGTCCCGTCTGTATAGACGGGACTCCTTTTGATTAAGCGGCAATTGGGGCATCTCGGAGCGCTGCATTAGTAATTTGCCATTGTGAAACTGCGGCCGGAGAAATGCCGCGTGAAGCGGCGATTATTATCGCCGTGAAGCGATTGTTTTTCAAGACGTCCGAACTATGGTTTCATCTTAAACGACTGCTTCACTCTCGCTTCACGTGACTGTATTTGTCGCAGTTTCACAATTGTAACCATTGTTTCACAACCGTTTCACGCCGGAGTTTTTCCTGCAGCTTCACTACAACCCTTTGCTAAGCCAGAAGGGACAGAGATCTCATTGCTTGAGACAAAAAAAGCGGTCCCGTCTTTTGACGGGACCGCTCGCCGGATGGCTGGAAACAACTTAAATTAGAATTTCTCTCCTTCAGACCTGGCAACAACTGCCGAGACGCACATGTCGCCTGTGACGTTGATGGAGGTGCGGGCCATGTCGAGGACTGCGTCGATACCTGCTACAAGTCCGATACCCTCAATAGGGAGACCGGCAGAGGTGAGGACCATGGAAAGCATGATCAGTCCTGCTCCGGGAACGCCTGCTGTACCAATTGAGGCCAGGGTCGCTGTGAGGAGGATGCCGACCTGTGCACCTATAGAGAGAGGAATTCCGAATGCCTGTGCAACGAAGAGAGCGCAGACGCCCTGATAAAGGGCGGTTCCGTCCATGTTGATCGTGGCTCCCAATGGGAGGACAAACGACGAAACTTTTTCTGATACTCCGAGGTTTTCCTGGACGTTTCTCATTGAGATGGGGAGAACTCCGGAGCTTGAACGTGTTACGAAAGCTGCGAGCATCGCTTCTTTAACTCCGTTGAAGAACCAGAGCGGTGATTTCTTGACGAAAACCGTGATCAGGCTTGAGTATACGAAAACAGCCTGGAGGAAACAGCCAAGATATACCGCGAATATGACCTTCGCAAATGGAGCAAGGACTGCAGGGCCATACTTTGCCGCAGTAACGGCGATGAGTGCAAAGATGCCGAGGGGTGCAAATTTCATGACGATCCCGGTCATTTTGTACATCGTCTCAGCCAGGGATTCAGTGAACTGAAGGAATATCTTTCCTTTTTCCCCTATTAGGGTAGCAGATACTCCAAGGAAGAGGGCAAATACGATGATCTGAAGCATTGAACCGCTGACAAGGGCTTGCAACGGATTTGACGGGACTATGCCGAGAAGGACATCGACCATGCCGGCCGCTGCCTTTGCTTCTCCTGCAGCGCCTTCAATACTGAGTCCCACTCCGGGCTGGATGATATTGCCGAGGATCAGACCGAAGATTATCGCTACAACAGTTGTAGATAGATAGAGAACGATCGTCTTTACTCCAATGCGACCCAGAACTTTAGGGTCTCCTATCGATGCCGCACCTGTGATGATGCTGGCAAAAACAAGGGGAACGATGAGCATTTTCAAGAGTCCGAGGAAGATTTTACCAATGAGGTCAAGAAGGGGGATAAGGAAATTTGAGATGAAGGTACTTGATTGCTGCATCGGGCCAATTACGAACCCTAAAACGATACCAATTACGAACCCGATGGCTATCTTCCAGATAAGGGGCATCTGTTTTTTCTCCTGCATTCGAATCACTCCTTAAGAAATGTTTTTTGATAAAAATAAATCCAAAGGCCTTAAGAGATACAGCCCTATATCTCTTACGTTAATTTTAGCATAAATGATAGATAAACAAGCAAAAAGCACTAAATGATTTAAAGAGGATAAAACTTTTCCTAATTGTAGATGCTTGTTATAATCTTTAACTATAAGGAGTTGATTGCCGTGCATATGGCCGACGTACTTGTTTCTCCTGCAGTTGGCGGTGTTTTTTGGATTGTCAGCGCGTATTTGACAGCAAAAAGTTCTGCCGTATTGAAAAAAAGTGATGATACAGGCAAGACTGCATTGATGGGCGTGCTTGCCGCCTTTGTATTCGCGTCACAGATGATTAATTTTTCTATCCCTGGGACCGGATCAAGCGGGCACATAGGAGGAGGACTGCTGCTGTCCATATTCCTGGGTCCTGAACGGGCATTCCTTTCAATGGTATCGATACTGGCAGTACAGGCACTCTTCTTTGCGGACGGTGGGCTGCTGGCATTAGGGTGCAACATTTTCAACATGGGATTTTTCCCCTGCTTCATTGCCTATCCATTTATTTATAAAAAATTATCCGAGAAGATAGGCGGAACCAAAGGAATATTCTGGGGTTCGCTAATTGCTTCAATAGCAGGCCTTACCATGGGAGCATTCTTTGTTGTTCTTCAGACTGCGTTTTCAGGGATCACTTCTCTTCCTGTAAATATTTTCCTGCTTCTGATGCTTCCCATACACTTTGCAATAGGTGCGGTGGAGGGCTTTGCTACAGCTATGGTCGTAATTTATGTATATTCAAAAATGCCTGGGGTGCTGACTGAGTTGGAGACTGAGAGTCGTCATAAGGAAATGAAACGGGCGGTCGCAGTTTTTGCCCTGCTTGCCCTCGTGACCGGCGGACTTTTTGCATGGTACGTATCTTCTTCTCCCGACGGACTCGAATGGTCGATAGAGGGTGTTGCAGGTAGTTCAGAATTAGAGGCTCCGCGGTCATTACTTCATTCTTTCTCAGCTTTGATCCAGGAACGGTTTGCTCCGTTACCTGATTATGCCTTTAAAAACAAAGCAACTTCCGAAAATATGGGTACAACAGTTTCAGGCTTAGTGGGAAGTATTATAACCCTGACACTTGCTCTTGCCCTGGGAATGTTCTTTAGAAAAAGAAATGGCCGGCCGTGAGGCTGAAGGATCTTTACAGGACAGAGATATATGATGAAAGGAGAGGCACTTCTTTTTCGCCTATCGTTCTTCTTGCTGTAACACTTGTTTACACCGTTGCAGTTGTTTCTTTTGACCGTTATCAGACATTCAGGATGCTCCCGCTTGCCGCATATCCAATTTTTATGGGATCATTTGCGTGCGTATCCGGTAGGGATCTTTTCAGGAAGATACTGACAGTCTTGCCTTTCGTTATTTTCATAGGCATTTGGAATCCATTTTTTGACACAACACGCACAGAATATCTCGGTATTATGATCTCAATGGGATGGATATCATTTTTCTCCTTGATCCTGAAGTTTCTGCTGATTGTTCCAGCTACGCTTATAATGGTAGCTGCAACAGGCTTTGATGGACTTTGCAGGACCGCCGCATCTCTTGGGCTTCCCGATGTTCTTGTTACACAACTTTTTCTTCTCCAGCGTTATATCAGGCTTCTGGTTGAAGAAACACATAATATCGTCAGGGCCAGGGTTTTCAGGGGTGGTAAAATAACTATTGCAAATGCCGGAAATATTTGCGGTCCTTTGCTGCTCCGGTGTCTCAGCAGATCGGAGAGGATCCACAGCGCTCTTATGTGCAGAGGTTTCGGCGGACAGCTTTACCACAAGCATGGAAGAGAGAACAGATTATCAGTGCATGATCTGATATTTGTTTTGACCTGGGGCGTATTCTTTTCTATGGTGCGAATGTTTGATATGCCAATAATAATTGGCGACCTGATAGTAGGGTGTGTATTTTGAAGGTTTTTGAAATCGAAAATATCTGCTATTCTTACCCGGATGGAACGAAAGCGCTGAACGATCTTTCTTTTTCAGTATATGAGGGAGAGATACTGGGCATAGCGGGTGCGAACGGTTCCGGAAAATCGACGCTTCTTATGCTGATGATGGGCTGTCTCTCTCCTTTACACGGAAAGATAATTTATGAAGGAGAGAAACTCAGCAAAGAGAAACTAATGATCATGAGGCGTGCGACGGGAATTCTCTTCCAGGATCCTGACGATCAGCTTTTTCTCCCTACCGTATGGGAGGATGTTGCCTTTGGCCCTCGAAACCTCGGCCTGACCGAGGAAGAAGTGGCGTCAAGAGTTAAAAGCGCACTGCGTGATACCGGAATAGAGGTGCTTGCAAATAAGGCGCCATGGAAATTATCAGGTGGCGAAAAAACACTTGCTGCACTGGCAGGTCTTTTTGCAATGAGGCCCAAAACTCTGCTGCTTGACGAGCCGACTTCAGGACTGGACCCTAAAAGCAGGCGTGAACTGATAAATATAATAGGCAGGACAAAAATTACCGCTGTCATTGCCACGCATGACCTGGACATGGTGATGGATGTCTGCCAAAGGGTAGTTATTATGAAAAACGGGACCATTGAAAGTGATGGAAAGGTACCAGGAATTCTTACAGATCGAAAGTTTATGGCATCGTGCGGACTTGAAATACCTCTCAGCCTTACGAGCCGTTTCAGTTAGGAGAAAATTATGTTTCTATTCAGATCTTTACCCGTATTGCCTTTACCGGTGTTAAGCCTGTTGCTGCCACTAGCCGCAGCTTTTCTTCCTCTTGGTTTTTATATATACAAAAGGATCAAATGCTGGCATAAATATGAAGAATGTGTCTGCGAAATTAATTTGAGGTTTTTAAAGATATTTTTTCTTGCCGTTCTATCGGCCAACCTTTTTCTTACGTGGTCGGTATGGACAAGTATGGGAAAGGGCGGAACGGAACTATTTGTTCTGAGCAGCGGCGGATGGTCCCAAACTCTCTCTCCTGACAGTCCGATGCTTATTAAGGCAGTGCTTCAGGTAGATGTCTTTGGCGCGATGTCTGCCTTTCTGATGGGCTGCATAGCCTTTATTGCCGGACTTACTGCCATGGCTGACAAGAATGATACGATCAACCTTTCAAAGGTGAGCTTTTTTCTCACAACACTTGCAGGAATACAGGGGATCTTTTACTCAGGAGACTTATTCTCACTCTTTATTTTCATACTTATCTCACAGATCGGAGCATCAGGACTTTTCCATGGAATATTGACCAAAAAGGAAGAAATAAAAGAACTTGTCTGGTATTACCTTTCAAGATCAACAGCATTGCTTATGTTCCTGGCAGGAGTTGGGCTATTTTATTATAATTATAAGACAACGAATATCGCAGTTTTATCTACAATGATAAAACTGGGAACAAATGAAAAATTTGCGTATGCACTTCTCATCGTTCCGCTTTTTTTCATGTTTGTAAAGTCATCTTCATATGTAACCGACGGTTCAAGACGGGTATTTTTTGCAATACGGGCACAAGCGGCACTTTTTGTGGTTTTCAGGATCGTATTTTCCCTCTACGGTCCCCTTCACGGACTGGAAAAGATCCCGAATCTATTCATCATGCTTGGCTTGATATTGCTTGTCGTATCCCTGATCCTGACTGCGAATGAAAAAGATCCTGTGAAGTTTGCTGAGGCAGCAGAGCTGTTCATGAAGGGGTTCCTGGTCATCTCAATGGGAATAAGCATCAGCGGAACATACGCAGCTCAGGCTGCTGCAGAGTATGGTTTTGGGGCGATCGAGAGCATGGTCGCGCTTTGGATCCTTTTCCTGCCTGTCTCAGCGACCCTTTCGTTTGTTTGCTGCACATTGAAGCAGAAGACAGCTGAAGGTGAATTATGGCAGCAGCAGGGACTTTTTAGAAAGATACCTATTTCAGGTGTTGCATTTTTCTTTGCAGTCTGTGTGATCGCCGGACTCCCGCCATTTGTCGGCTTTCCTTCAAAACAGTTCCTTTACAGGTCTTCGAGTTACATTACACCGCTTCTGACGATATTTCTTCTGATATCCGCCCTGCTTATGCTTTTGATATCTATCCGTTACATTTCAAAAGTGATGTTCGGCAAGCCATCGGAGAACTCTGAAAATATAAGAAATGACGATGTTCAGGTGATAGTTCCGCTGATAATCCTTTTCGCTTTTCTCTTTTATTCCACAGTAACTCCCTCGCTTTTTATCAACTCTATGGTCTCACCTTCTGTCTATTCCCTGCTCAATAGGGGACAGCTGGTCAACGCGATCCATCAGGGAGGGGTTTCTGAATGATTTCGACATTGGAAACAGGATATTTTATATGGAATTTCACTGCCTGGCTAAAAATTTACCTTCTCTCCGCAGGAGTTTTTTGCCTTTTGACGTTCATTATCAAAAAAAATACCGGTGGCAGCCTCGTAAGCAAAAAAATGATGCGTGGATGTGAAAGAGATATTGATGAGGGTTTTTTTGAGCAGATAGTGAGTTCGTTTAGAAGCAGGATCATGCAGCCATGGTTCGATTTTCCTTTTTCTCATATCTTGTCTATTGTTTTGCTTTTCCTGCTTTTTGCTGTAGCACTTTTTTCGAAAAGCGGGGTCGAATAAGCTATGCAGAACATATTATTTAATATTTTGGGGTACTTTTCATCATGGGTACTGATGCTTGTCACGTTGATGATCGCCCTTTTTGCAGAGAGTACACACACATATTTTTCCGGCAGGAGTTTAAGCAGGAGGGGCATGATCGTATCATTGCTTCCTCTTCGTGACATATTCAAATCGATGACTATGCCAATAAGCCTTCCTGAAGCTTCAGTGATAAGGCTCTCAACATACCTGCCATGCTTTGCTCTAGCCGCACTTATTCCAATTGCAGCAAGCATACCGTTTTTTTCATTTTTGCCGATAATGGACAACGGAGGAGATCTGATTCAGATCCTCCAGTTTGCAGCTCTTTCTGAAACACTGGCAATATTGGCGATATTCTCATTAGGTACAACTGATGCACAGATCACAGCTAACAGAATGATAAGGGAGCTTGTCAAACTTATTGTTCCAATGATGGCTGCGTTTATATCTATAGCCTTTTATTATTCAGCTAACGGGATCCAGGGCGATCCATTCAGCCTGAACGTCTTCACGACGGCGCTGCACATGACTCCATCAGCTCCCTTTTCACTGGCAGGGACGCTTATTTTTATCTTTGTGATATTCAGTCAGATACCTCACAGCAACGCCGGATTCGGCTGCTCATTGCTAGAAAATTGCGAGCTCCCTGACTTTAACGGGGCTCCGAGGTCAATGCTTCAGCTTTGGTCGATATTCAGGGCCTTTCTGGTGGTAGCTCTGGTTACACATATTTTTTTCCCCTGGGGATATTTCAAGGGGCTTAACGCCGGTTTCAGCATCTCCTGGTGGGCACAGTCTGTCAATTTTGCAGCTTTCTGGACAACGGTCCTGGTGATGCGGGTTTTTGGTGTAACGCTCTGCTGGAAAGTAATGGAACTGCTCGAAAAAAAGGTCAGGATAAAAAATTCCGGAGTATGGTTATTTATAATACTTACCACAGTTGCGACTCTTCTCGTTGTATATGAAGGTATAAAAATATCGATGGAAGTGGCGGCGTTTTAAAACGTGGCTGAGCGATAGCTGAGCAGTTGCTGAGCAATAGTTGAGCGGTCGTAGGGGCGGGAGGACAGTGGCGCCTTGGCCACGGAAAATTTGCAGCCTCTGGGCTGCGGAGAATTCGCAACTTAATAACCATGCCGCTGGTGAATTTGCGACGAACTTATGTCGCGGTGAATTAAATCTTAATGATTCATTAACCAATTCTCCGCTGAATGTTACATTCAGCAAATTCTCCGCAACGCAAAGCGTTGTGAATTCACCGCAGCGTTATCGCTGCAAATTCACCGCGATGCATGGCATCGCAATTCACCTCAGTGATGGCATAAGATATAAACTAATGGTAAACTGAACTTTTGACAGACGTTTATTTGGAAATATAGAAAGCGATCTTGGAGGTATAATCAATGGCTTTTGATGAAGGATCTAGAAATCTTAATTTTCTTGAAGAGATAATAACGAAAGATCTTGAAAATGGGGTTACAGAGAGTGTAGTTACCCGTTTTCCGCCGGAGCCTAACGGCTACCTGCACATAGGCCACGCGAAGTCGATATGCCTTAATTTTGGACTTGCACAGCAGTTTGGCGGAAAGTGCAACCTTCGTTTTGATGACACGAATCCTGCGAAGGAAGAAACAGAGTACGTAGAATCGATAATGAACGATGTAAAATGGCTCGGTTTTGAATGGGCTAACCTCCGGTATGCATCTGATTACTTCGATCAGTTCTATCAGTGGGCCCTCGACCTGATCAATGCAGGCAAGGCTTATGTTGATGATCAGAGCGCCGAAGAGATGAGGCAAAAGAGAGGCACATTAACAAAACCGGGAGAGGATTCTCCATACAGGGAAAGAAGCGTAGAGGAAAACATTGATCTTTTCAAAAGAATGACGGCCGGAGAATTCGAAGAGGGCACGAGAGTTCTTCGCGCTAAGATAGACATGTCCAGCAACAACCTTAACATGAGGGACCCTGTTATATACAGGATATTGAAGAGAAGCCACCACAGGACAGGAGATAAGTGGTGTGTATATCCGATGTATGACTTCGCTCATGGCTACGAAGACGCAATAGAAGGAGTAACTCACTCCATCTGTACGCTGGAATTCCAGGACCATCGCCCCCTCTATGACTGGTTCATAGATAACGTAGATGTACCGCATGTCCCGCGTCAGTATGAATTTGCACGTTTGAATCTGACATACACGCTTATGAGCAAACGCAAGCTTCTTGAGCTTGTCACAACAGGTATAGTTTCAGGATGGGACGATCCCAGGATGCCCACCATATGCGGTTTCAGGCGCAGGGGCTATACACCTGAGTCGATCAGGCGCTTCTGCAAAGAGATAGGTGTTGCAAAAGCTGACAGTATGGTAGAAGTGGAACTTCTGCATTATTGCCTCAGGGAAGAGCTCAACAGGACAGCACAGCGCGGCATGGCAGTTTTGCGTCCTCTTAAGGTGGTCCTTGAAAATTGGCCCGAGGGCTTCGTGGATGAACTGGATGCAGAAAATAATCCTGAGGATGAAAATGCCGGGAACAGGAAGGTCTCAATAGGAAAAGAGATATACATCGAGAGGGACGACTTTATGGAGGAACCTGTTAAGGGCTTCTTCCGGCTCGCTCCTGACAAAGAAGTGCGCCTCAAATATGCATACATAATAAAGTGCAGGGACATTGTCAAGGATGAAAAGGGAGAGGTCGTCGAGCTCCGCTGCACTGTTGACATGGACAGCCGCGGAGGAGATGCGCCAGACGGCAGGAAGATAAAAGGCACGCTCCACTGGGCATGGGCCGGAGAGGCCGTCAAAGCAAAGGTCAACCTCTATGGCCATCTCTTTACACTAAAAAACATGAGTGACATGGAAGAGGGCAAAGACTACAAAGATTATCTTGATCCCAATTCTCTTGTAGTGATTGAGGACGCGTTGGTTGAACCGATCCTTGCTGATGCGAAGCCAATGGACAAGTTCCAGTTTATGCGCCATGGATATTTCTGCGCAGATCACGACAGTACGCCGGAAAAACCCGTATTCAACCTTACTGTGTCCCTTAAGGATTCCTGGGGCCGTCAGAATAAGATGTGAAGCGGCTAGGGGCGTGCCGCGGGAGTCAATTGGGAATCGGTCGGAAATCGGTTGGGAATCAATGGGTAGGGCCTGTGGCATATTTCGTACCACGTCAGTCAATTGCAAATCGGTGGGTAGTCAATGTGTAGGGCCTGCGGCTAGGATCAAGCCGCGGGAATCAATTGCAAATCGGTTGGTAGTCAATGTGTAGGGCCTGCGGCTAGGATCAAGCCGCGGGAATCAATTGCAAATCGGTTGGTAGTCAATTGGTAAGACCTGTGGCATAGACCGCGCCACGGCAGTCGATTGGCAATCAATTGCAAATTAATAGAAAATCAGTTGGAAGTGATTGGCAAGGTCTAAGATACACCAACAGATTTGCAACTGATCACCAATCGATTCGCAATAGATTTGCAATCTATTTGCCGTTGATTTTTTAATTGATTACCAATAGAATCTCGCGGCACAGCCATTGCCGCGGCTCCTAACAATCGATTTACAACTGATTTCCAATTGATTACCGATCAATTCCCGTCGGAAGCAGCCGGATGATTTTCCGGCAGCTTCACGTGGCAGGCTGCCATGCCACAAATAATCACAAACTACCGGAGGTTTATAGAATGTCCTTAAAAACACGCGTAAGATTTGCTCCAAGCCCCACAGGGTCACTGCACATCGGGGGAGCGCACACGGCACTCTTCAACTGGCTGTATGCACGCCATACCAGGGGTACCTTTGTCCTCCGCATAGAAGACACAGACAAGGAACGTTCAACTGCTGAATACGAGCAGTCGATAATGGACGGGATGAGATGGATGGGCCTCGACTGGGACGAAGGTCCCGATAAGCCGGGGGAGTTCGGTCCCTACAGACAGTCAGAGCGCATGGATTCCTACACTAAATACGCAAACCGGCTCCTTGATGCCGGACTTGCCTACAAAGAAGACGGCGCAGTACTTTTTAAAGTCCCTTCAGGCAAACTCGTCACATTTGATGATGAAGTCTATGGACACATCGAGGTGCTGAGCGAAAATGCCTCTGTCAATCAGGACGGGACCATCAAGGACATAGTAATCCTCAAGAGGGATGGTATGCCTACATACAACTATGCTGTCGTTATTGATGACTATACTATGAACATAAACATGGTCATTCGCGGAGAAGACCACATTATCAATACGCCTAAGCAACTGCTGATCTATCAGGCCCTCGGGTTCGAGGCGCCAAAGTTTGCACACCTTCCGATGATACTTGGCAAAGATAAAAAAAAGCTCTCTAAGCGCCAGGGAGCCACAAGTGTATTCGAATACAACGATCTTGGATACCTTCCCGACGGCGTGTTCAACTTTCTTGCCCTTCTTGGTTGGTCGCCGAAGAACGGACAGGAGATATTTACAAGGGAAGAGGCTATAAAAAACTTTGATCTCTCCTCGGTAACAAAGAAACCGGCAGTCCTTGATATGGACAAGCTGAACCACATCAACCAGGAACAGATGAAAATAATGGATCCGTACAAGCTCCTGGAGATAATAAAGCCGTTCTGGAAGGACCTTGGGTTTGACATCAACAGCTATTCCGACGACTACCTTGCTTCCTCACTTCAGGCAATGGGCGGCAGGGGCCAGACTACACTTCAGCTTGCCGAATACAGCGACTACTTTATAAGTTTTGATGCAGTTAAAGAGAGATACAAGGCGGACGATATTAACGAAGAACGCCGCCCTGTACTGAAAAAATTCTACGGGGAGCTCATTAATGCCCCTGACTTTACACCTGAAGTACTGGAAACCTTCACAAAATCATGGGTCGAAACCAACGAAAGCAGCATGAAAGAGGTCGCCCTCCCGCTCAGATGGGCCCTTACCGGAAGAAAGGTAAGCCCGGGAGTTTTTGAGGTGGCAGCTCAGCTGGGCCCGGAAGAATGCCAAAGGAGACTGGCCCACTACTGTCTGGTTTAGAAGTACTGAGTCGCCAAACGGCCTTATATGGCAGTGGCAAGGAGAGTGCCCGTGGGAGTCAGTTGCGAATCGATTGGTAATCAGTTGCAAATCTGTTGGTGTATCTTAGACCTTGCCAATCATTTCCAACTGATTCCCTATTGATTTGCTATTGATCAGCGATCGACTTCCGCGGCAGGGTCCACGTTGCCGCTTATAATCATTGATTCCCCATTGATTACCAATTGATTCCCAATTGACTCACCGGGCGCCTCTCGGTGCCCTGACATTGTCTCTCCTCTCCTTTACCCTTACAATGTGAATTATATAAAGCACAAGATATTTTTTACAGGTAAAGAGGATGGTAAATATGAGTAAAAACCTGCTTCTGATAGATGGGCACGGACTTGCATTCAGGGGCTTTTACGCGCTTCCGGAGACATTGTCCGCAGCTGACGGAACCCCTACCAACGCTATATTGGGATTTACAACGATGCTTCTGAACGGACTTGATAAATGGAGCCCGGACAGGGTAGGGCTCTTTTTCGACCCAAAGGGACCTACGAGGCGTCATGAACTTTTCAAAGAGTATAAGGAGGGCAGAAAGCCTACTCCTGAAGGTTTTAAAATCCAGATGCCGCTGATAATTGAGATAAGCAAGGCAATGGGCATTCCTGTTTTTATCAGGGAAGGCATGGAAGCTGATGATTATATCGTATCTACCGCAAAGAAAGCCTCCGATGAAGGATGGAACGTCAGTATTTTTTCTGCCGACAAAGACCTTTTTCAGATCATAAACGGAAATATCAAAATTATTCGTCCGACAAAAGGAGTAAGCGACTTTAAGATCTACGACAAGGAACTTTTTATTGAAGAATACGGTTTTAAACCTGAGTCTATGGCTGACTACCTTGCTTTAGTGGGCGATGCCGTCGACAATATTCCCGGGGTCCCCGGAATAGGAGAAAAGACCGCCAAAGAACTGATCGGGAAATTCGGGTCATTGGAAGGCATTTTTGAAAATATGGAAGAGGTGCCCAAGGGGAGAAGGTCAAAGCTTGAGGAAAACACAAAACTTGCCTATTCAAGCAGGGACCTGATAATACCCCAGATAACAGAAAGCGTTCCTCTTGAAGAGCTTGTAATGAAGGGACCTGAGGAAGACCTTCTTGTTGAACTATGCACAAGGCTGAGCCTTAGAAGGCTTTTGGAACGTATTCTGCCGCATGCAAAAATTTCCGACAGCGCAAAGGTCCAGAAGAAACCGGTCAGCAATGTACTTACAAAAGTACCTGCTGTCACTCCGATCGTCGATATCGGGGATAGGCCTGACAGTGTGGAGGCCGCCCACGAAGAGCTGTTCAAGGCTGTTGAGCTTGCCCTGGCACCTGCCGACAGGGATAAGAAAATATTCTGCCTCTTTGACAGAAAGGGGAGGACCGCATATCTGGACCTAGGTGACCCCGAACAGACGGAGAAGTGGGCAGAATGGTGCAAACGAGGTACTTTGACTCTCTTCGGTTACAGGGATCTGCTTTCAAAATTTAATATCCCCCTTCCTCCAACGAAGAAGATCAGGGACGTTGAGATAGCACATTACCTTCTCCATCCTGACCGTGGGGGAAGCTCCATTGAAAAGACCCTGGGACGCAAACTTCCGCAGGGGATAGACCTTGCAAGGGAGCTCTTCGCGCTGTGGGATGCTTTTGAGCCGGAAATGAGGAAGTTCGGACTCGACAAGCTCATGATGGAGCTTGACCTTCCGCTTTCTGTAGCACTGGCTGATCTTGAGCGCAATGGTGTATTTGCAGATGTCACCAAACTAGCCTCAATGGGGAAAGATCTGGAGAAAACTATAGCGCAAACTGAAACAGACATAGAAAAATTAGTGGGAGAAAGAATTAACCTTAATTCACCAAAGCAGGTAGGATGGCTTCTCTTTGAGCATCTTCACCTGCCTCCGTTAAAGAAAACACAGACCGGCTACTCAACTGACATGAGCGTTCTCGAAGAACTGGCACGGCTCCCTGAGCCGCTTTGTGACGTTCCAAACAAAATTATCGAGTATCGTGAAGAGGCTAAAATACTTTCCGGATTTGTCCAGCCCTTCCTATCTATAGCTTCAGAAGGGGATGGTTTTATCCATTCTACTTTTGACCACCTTTCGACCGGCACGGGCCGTCTTTCAAGCAGAGACCCAAATGTGCAGAACATGCCGCTTTTCGGCAAATGGGCTGTCAGATTCAGGGATTGTTTTATTCCCTCAGATAACGGAAAGATATTTGTAGCGGCGGACTATTCACAGATCGAGCTGAGGGTTCTTGCCCACTTATCCGGTGAGGAAAGGCTGATAAGCGCTTTTTCAGAAGGGCGTGACGTACACATGGAGACAGCATCGTGGGTCTTCGGGCTTCCTGCGGATAAGATAACCCAGGAACAGCGGCGATTTGCGAAGGTCGTCAACTTCGGTCTCCTATATGGGATGGGGGCTCACGGTCTTGCGCAGCGGCTGGGAATATCCAGGCCGCAGGCAGCGAGTATGGTTGAGAGGTACTTCAGCGTCCTTCCCAATGTTAAGGGATATCTTGAAAAGAGCGTGAAGGAAGCAAAGGAAGCGGGATATACCCGTTCAATATTTGGCAGGATAAGGCCTCTTGCTGAAGTAGCCACGACAGCGGGAAGAGGAAATAACCCTATAGACAGGGTGGCAGTCAATACGCCAATCCAGAGCGCCGCATCTGACATTGCAAAAGTTGCCATCATGAGGTTTGACAAGGTAGTAAAGGAAGAATTCAAAGGTGCGAAGACAGTCCTGCAGATCCATGACTCTATAGTCTGCGAGTGTTTGGCAGAAGATGCTGACAGGCTGGAGAAGAGGCTGGTCGAAGTAATGGAAAGCGTAGATGTCCTGAGTGTACCTGTTAAGGCAGAACCAAAGCGCGGCGGTTCCCTCAGCAAAGTGTGATATAAAATTGTGAAACTGCTGGAATAACGCCGGCGTGAAACAGCGAATACCTTTGTGAAACTGCCAGAATAACGCTGGCGTGAAACAATGATGAAGCTGTGGTTTTCAAGGAACGGCTGAGCGATGGCTGAGCAGTAGCTGAGCAGTGGCTTAGCGGTTGTAGAAGCCAAGAGCAGGGTCGGGGAATTGCATCCTTTGGCTGCGGGGAATTTGCAGGACTTTGTCCTGCGGAGAATTTGCTTGCTTCGCATTGCGGAGAATTTGCCGGAAGACCCTTCCGGCGGGGAATTGAGACTTTGATCAAGAATCAAAAAGCACCGTCGTTCCCGAATGCCTCCGTCGGAAATCCAGTGGCTTGTGTTTAAAGGTTTTTAAATTCTACAACTGCTGCGATTGTGAGAAAAGCCGTCAAACGGTTGTTAAATGCGCGGGGAATTGGACCATGAATATTAAAGACTGAATTCTCCGCGATGCGAAGCGAGCAAATTCTCCAGCGGCGGATGCCGCGAATTCTCCGCAGCCCTGAGGCTGCAAATTCCCCGCACCTACGACCGCTTAGCAAATTCTTCTCCATCTTCCTTCAATAAAATATATAGGGAAAATAGTGTGTAAATTTGCTTGCGTCTTTCTGAAACCTGCAATATAATATACAGCTGTATGTTAGACGTATCAGAACATCTGGAGGTGCAATACATTGAAAAAGGATATACATCCAAAATACGAAACCTGCAAGGTGACCTGCGCCTGCGGCAATACTTTTGAAACCAGGGCTACTACAGGGGACATGAGGGTCGCGGTATGCAACGCATGTCATCCATTCTACACTGGCAAGAAGGGCCGCGTAATAGAAGCCGGACGACTTGAGAAATTCCGTCAGAAATACGCAGGCGTGAACTACGGACAGAAGAACGTAACAGAGGGTACAGAAGAATAGCTTTTACCCACGAGGGGAGCGAATCGGCTCCCCTCGTTTTTCTAGTAACTACAGCCTGTTGTCATATCGATATCCTGTCTGATGAAAGGAGGCTGTCTCCTTGCCTATTGAAGTTGAATTGATCGCGAGTACACCTGATGCAGCCAGGATAGTTGCCGCTGCCGCCAAGATCTGTTACAGCCCCTCAGGAGCTGTGGACATACTTGAAGGACTCGACAGAGAAAAAACGGTCTCTTTTCTTAAAATGCTTCGTGAGTCAGGGCATCTTTCACCATTTGAGCATATATCTTTCACCTTTGCTGTTGAGGGCATAAGCAGGGTAGCTACCCACCAGCTTGTGAGACACAGACTTGCAAGCTACTCTCAGCAGAGCCAGAGATATGTTGCCATGTCCGGACAGACATGCATAGTGCCTCCTTCGGTACTGAATAATGAAAAAGCACACGCACTATTCATGAAACAGATCGAAGATGCGTGGAACTGTTATAAAGAACTGGTCGATCTTGGCATCTCCAAGGAGGACTCCCGTTTTATCCTGCCTCATGGAACTGAGACCAGGCTTGTGATGACTATGAATGCGCGTGAACTACATCATTTTTTCTCCCTGAGGCTTTGCAGGAGAGCTCAGTGGGAAATAAGGGAACTTGCCCGGAAAATGCTCATACTGGCAAGGGATGCTGCCCCTGAAATATTTGATCTGGCCGGACCTTCATGTGTTGTTGAAGGTGTATGCAAAGAGGCCCATTCCTGCAACGAACCCTACGAGAACATGGAGAAGATGTTGTCTGAATGAAAATTTATATTGCTTTACAGCGGATAATATTATCCGCTTTTATTGCTGTTCCCAAAAGGATACCCGTTGGCGGACAGGCGGTTATAGAAGGAGTCCTTATGAAAGGCCCGGAACATTGGGGACTGGCAGTCAGAGAACCGGGCGGTTCTATATGGCTTAAAGCCTGGCTTGGTTCAGATTGGCTCAAAAATGGCATATGGAAGTATCCAATTATCAGAGGCTTTGCCACCATGGTCGAGATGATGAGGATAGGCATGAGGGCATTGTCCATTTCTGCCGAGATCAGTCTCGGCGAAGAGGATAAAATATCGCCTCTTGAGATGGCAGGTGCTATTGCAGTTGCTATATTTGCCGTTGCGGGTCTTTTTGTTGCGCTGCCGATGCTGGTTTCTGAATATCTGACATTCCTTTTAGGACTTACCCATCTTTCTAAGAATATAATGGAAGGTATCCTCAGGGGAGTAATTTTTGTGGGATACGTTGCAATGATAGGGCTTTGGAAAGACATACAGCAGGTATTCGCCTATCATGGAGCGGAACATAAAACGATAAATGCATACGAGAATGATGCTGAACTCACGCCTGAAAGTGTAGCAAAATTTTCAAGGATTCACAGGCGCTGCGGTACATCCTTTTTGCTTGTAGTGATCTTTGTAAGCATAATAGTATTCTCTGCCATAGGGGGAGGCTCACTTCTGTGGAGGATAGGGAGCAGGGTGCTGTTGCTGCCCTTTGTTATAGGCATATCGTACGAATTTATAAAAGGAGCCTCAAACTCTGAAACATGGGGCAGATACTGTATAATGCCCGCTCTCTCGCTGCAGTACATAACGACAAGGGAACCGAGGCTGGATCAGATAGAGGTAGCCCTCGCAGCGCTTGACCTGGCTCTGAACCCGGAAGCTGCCGGACAGGATTCCGGCGGGAGTCAATTGGAAATCGATGGGTAATCGGTTGGGAGTCAATTGGTAAGACCTGTGGCATAGACCGCGCCACGGCAGTCGGTTGGCAATCAATTGTAAATCGGTTGGAAGTCAATTGGTAAGATTTTAGGATTACACAACTGATTTGCAATTGATTCCCAATTGATCACCAATAGATTCTTGTGGCACAGCTATTGCCGCAGCCCCTCCCAATTGATTTGCAACCGATTACCGCGGCAGCACAGCTGCAGCTTTATGCAGGAATAATTATCCTGCAACTTAAACAGGTGGTGTGATCTTAGATGGAATTAATGGATAAGCTTAGAGAGATCGAAAAAAGTTATAAAGAGATCGAGGCGCGTATGGCAGACCCTGATGTGGCAAACGATCAACAGGAGATGCAGTCTCTTGGAAAGAAACATGTTGATCTTTCGAAGATCGTTGATGCTTTTATGAAGTATGAGTCAGTTCTTAAAGGAATAGATGACGCTAAGGAAATGATCGCTGCAGATGACAAAGAAATGGCAGAGCTTGCCAAAGAAGAGCTCGCCCTTCTTGAAGCACAGGTCGATGATCTGGAGAAGAATATACAGGTGCTCCTTCTCCCCAAGGACCTCAATGACGACAGGAGCGTCATCATTGAGATAAGAGGCGGAGCAGGAGGAGACGAGGCAGCACTATTTGCTGCGAACCTCTTCCGCATGTACACAAGATTTGCTGAACGTGAGAGATGGAAGACTGAGATAATTTCCGGAAGCGAGACCGGCATAGGCGGATACAAGGAAATAGTATTCAGGATCGACGGTGTAGGCGCATACAGCAGTCTGAAGTTCGAAAGCGGCGTCCACAGAGTACAGCGCGTCCCGGAGACAGAGGCAAGCGGCCGCATACATACCTCTACTGCAACTGTTGCAGTTCTGCCCGAAGCTCAGGATGTTGATATAGAAATTCGAACGGAGGATCTCAGGATCGATACATACCGCTCAAGCGGAGCAGGTGGACAGCACGTCAACATGACAGATTCAGCCGTCAGGATAACCCACCTTCCATCAGGAATAGTTGTTACCTGCCAGGACGAAAGATCCCAGATCAAGAACAGGGCAAAAGCGATGCAATTCCTCAGGACGAAGCTCTATGATGCCGAACTTCAGAGACAGAATGACGTAATGGCCGCGGAAAGAAAGGGCCAGGTCGGCACAGGCGATCGCTCAGAGCGCATCAGGACCTATAATTATCCTCAGAACAGAATATCGGACCATAGAATAAACCTTACTCTCTACAAACTGGATCAAATTTTGGATGGAGATATATATGAGCTGATCCGTGCCCTTTCTGATGCGGATCAGGCAGAAAAACTCAAAATGCTCACTGTTTAAGGTGTGAAATTTGAAACTCTCCGAACTTCGTTCCGAATGTGTTGGTATACTTCTGAGGGAAGGAATAGAGAGGCCCTTCTATGCTGTTGATCTCATAATATCAAAAGTTCTTGATATTGAGAGAGCTCTCTTGATAACAAAAGGAGAAATGGCAATTCCCGCGCAGAAATGTGTGGGAATTTTGTCTATGACAGAAATGCGTTCTAAGAGAGTGCCGCTCTCATATATATTGGGGGAGGCAGAATTCTACGGCAGACCGTTTGAAGTTGGTGAAGGCTGCCTCATACCTCGGCCGGAAACGGAATTACTGGTCGAAGAAATGCTGAGAGCCTGTCCTGATGCTTCAATGTTCGCTGACTGGTGTACGGGAAGCGGATGCATTGGTTTAACATTGCTTCTGGAAAATAACAACTTATTTGGCTACGGTATAGACTCAAGTCAAGAAGCTTTAAATTGGGCAGTTATAAATACCAATAAATACAAATTGAAATCAAGATTTAATTTGATATTGAATTCTAACCCTTCTGTTTGCGGCATAGTGCCCGGATCGCTTGATTTCATAGTTGCCAATCCACCTTATATTCCTTCCAAAGATGTTGAAGGGCTAATGTCAGACGTAAAGGATCACGAACCCATTGAGGCTCTTGACGGGGGAGAGGACGGAGCAGACTTGTACAGGCTCTTTTTTATTCATTTACCCGGATTGCTCAAAGATGGAGGTTCAATAGGATTTGAGATAGCAGGAGACGATCAGGCGAAGACCCTTTTGTCGATAGCTCCGTCGAATTTTGTTCTTACGAACAGGATATTTGATTATAATGGCATATTAAGACACCTGACGTGGAAAAAGAATTAAAGATAGTATAGAATTCTGAAAGTTATATCAGACAAATAATATTTTCGTGAAGGAGCGTTTTTTATGGAAAAAAGAGAACTTGTCATAATTGGAGCGGGACCCGCAGGTCTCACCTCAGCGATTTACGGCCGCCGCGCCGGCCTTGATGTGCTGCTTCTCGAGAAAGGCATCCCTGGAGGTCAGATCAACATCACTGACGAGATAGAAAACTGGCCCGGTGTTATACATTCATCTGGTTCAGATCTTGGTGTTTCCTTTAGGAAGCATGCCGAACATTTTAAAACAGAATTCAGGGACTGCACAGTTTCAGGAATCGAAATCCGGAACGGAAGCAAGATTGTTTTGACGGATAAAGGCGAAGTTGAAGCCGAAGCGATAATCCTTGCCACAGGAGCAAGCTTCCGCAAGCTCGGCTGCAAAGGCGAAGCCGAGTTTACAGGCGGCGGAGTAAGTTACTGTGCTGTCTGCGATGCTGCATTTTTTGAAGACGAAACGATTGCGGTAATAGGCGGAGGAAATGTCGCGGTAGAAGAGGCAGGTTACCTTACCCGCTTTGCATCAAAGGTATATATAATCCACAGACGCGATGAATTCCGCGCGGACAGGCTCGCGATAGAGCAGGCTCTCTCAAATCCCAAGATCGAACCGATCTGGAACTCCGTTGTTGAATCCATCGAGGGTGAAGGGCTTGTCGAAAAATTAGTGTTGAAGAACGTCAAAACAGGAGAGGTCTCAGATCTTCCTGTTGCAGGAGTATTCATTTTTGTTGGCACTGAGCCTAACGTATCCTATCTTGGCGAGCCTGGGTCTGTAGTAAAACAGACAAGAGGCGGCTGGATAGACACTAATGACAAAATGGAGACATCTGTCGAGGGAATATTTGCTGCCGGTGACATCCGTGAAAAGTACCTGCGCCAGGTCGTCACTGCTGCAGGTGACGGCGCTGTTGCCTCCATGGCTGCATATTCCTACATTACGGAACAGCTCCACCTCCGTTCTGTGCTGATCGACCCAGAACATGTCTACGCCCTTCTGACGTCGAGCATCGACCAGGATCAGATCAACCTTCAGGTCGAAGCTGAAAAATATGCTAAGGAAAGCGGAGTCAAGATCGCACTTATTGATGGATATAGAAACGCAAGGATGGTCGAAAAACTGGGTATCAAAGAACTTCCGGCGCTTCTTGAACTCAAGAAAGGCGAGATCGTCCGCTCTGCCAAGCCTGATAATATGGAAGCAGTCAAAGAGTTCCTTAAGTAAGTCCCGGCGGCCGTAAGGGCCATCCGCCGGGGAAATTGCAGCCTCAAGGCTGCGGGGGATTCGCGACATTCGTCGCTGGTGAATTTGCGGCAATGTTTATGCCGCGGTGAATTGGTCCTTAAAGATCAAGCCTTCATTCTCCGGCGGATGAAACGCCCGCCAAATTCACCGCAGCTTGATCTTTGCTGCAACTTCCTCACGAGTGTATTTCTCGTAATTTATCCGTGGTTTGAAAAGCCACAAATCTTTCATTCACCGCAGCTTAAAAAGCTGCAGATTCACCGTGGCATGATACTCGCCGCAAATTCTCCGTCGCGTACACACGACAAATTCTCCGCGGCTTCAAAGCCGCAATTCCCCACAGCAATATATTGCAGTAATTCCCCCAATTGTTTCATTAGAAACGAACAGCTAGAATAAACAAATGTCATAACAACTCCAGGGGGAAACTTAATGAAGAAGTTCCTGATGCTGATTTTCGCTGTCCTAATGATATCTGCTGTCTTTATTTCTCAGAGCCCAGCCTCTGATAAAGACCTGACCTCTGATGATATCAGAGAAAAGGAACAAAGGATTACAAAAAACATATCAGAACAGGTAGAGAAGCAGATCCCCCGGGTCAGGGACCCTGAAATTGAGAACAGACTTTCATATCTTACTGCAAGGATCTCACCGCATATGGGAAGGGATCTTAATTACGAAGTTCGTATAATAAAAAGAAATGACCCTCATGCCTTTTCCCTGCCCGGAGGACTGACATACATAACGACAGGAATGCTTAAATTTCTTAAAAGTGAAGATGAGATAGCCGCAGTCCTTGCGCGTGAATTTACCCACTCTGATCTTTCTCATTGGCTTGTCCAGTCATCCCGGAATGAGAAGATAGATTTTCAAACCATGGCAGAAGTTGCTGCGGCGACTCAAAGTGGCAAGGTGGCAGGTAACATGGTCAGAGCATATCTCAACAGGGCTGTCATTAACTTTTATGACATAGACCTGGAAAAAGAGACAGATCTTAAGGTTCTTGATGTCATTGAAAAAGCAGGAAATAATAAGGCAGCCCTGCTGACATTTCTGGAGCGGATGAGGATGGAAAGACTCAAACAGATTTATGTAAGAGGCATAGACATTAAGTACAAGAGCGGATTCAAACCATTGGAGACAGTAATGGAAACGATGAAATTCCTGAAGAGAAATGACGAGAAAAGACTGACTGACCCTGTCCAGACAGATATGATCCAGGCCAATACAGACATGGAAGAAAGAGTGGCGCTATTATTACAGTACTTTAAAGAGAACAACATAGATATAAAAAGAAAGAGTGTACTGAACATACTTCGGGTAAGTACTAAGGATCATTTAGGCCGGATAATCCTAAGTATTGACAACACGGAGGTTATGAGTGCAGAGAAGAACGACAGGACTGATAACATATTCGAAGTATTCAAATCCAGAATTGACAGAGACCTGCAACTTGAGACAGCCCCATATGACATACAGGTGCAAAATATACTTGGCACCAAAGCGATTTTGATCTCAGGCAGACCTCTGCTTTACGAGAAAGACCTCACCGATGGAATGCCGAACCTTTTTTATATAAGGGCCCATATAATAAAGGCCCTTACAAAGGCGAGAAGAGAGAATTTTTTGACGGATTATTACGAATAATAATACAGCTGAGCAATGGCTGAGCAGTAGCTAAGCAGTAGCTGAGCGGTCGTAAAGGCAGGCGGGATAACCGCAGGCGGAGAATTGCGGTCCAAGGCCTCGGAGGTTCAAAATCACTGTCGTTCCAGAATGATCCAATCGGGAATCCAGCGGCTTAGAACTTAGGTTATTACAGGCATTTAAAGATTTAAACAAAAGAAACTGGATCACCGCTCACGGCCAGAGAGCCAACGAGTTGCGAGTTGCGCGAATCGGCTGGTAGTTACACCAGAGGTATACGTGGATTACGGAGATAGAAGCATAGCTGGATGACTCGGTAAAAGATTTTTAAGTTTCTACAACTGCTCAGCGATCGCTCAGCCATTGCTCAGCAACAGCTCAGCCGATTTTTACAACTGCAATCGCTGTTCCACCATCGTTCAAGGGGGGATAAGATGTTGAGAAGATCTTTTCTTTTTATCATGGCAGTTTTTTCGCTGCTCCTCCTGTGTACTGCACAGTCATTCGCAGCTGCCTCCCCAGAGCCTACGGATAAGACCATCTCAAGAGAGATAAAGATAGGGAAGAAGACAGCCGAGCAGGTCGAGAAGGAAATACCGCGCGTTCATGACCCATCTCGAGAGGCAAAACTTGCGATGATCGCAAACAAGTTGACGCCTTATCTTCAGAGAGATCTTCAGTACTACGTGAAGATCCTGGAGATGAAGGATCCAAACGCTTTTTCACTTCCGGGAGGGTTTACTTACATTACTACTGGAATGCTTGATTTCCTTAAGAGCGAGGATGAGACAGCAGCGATACTGGCTCACGAATTCGTACACGCCGACAGAGCACATGGCATAATTCAGGCTGCGCGGAACAACAGGCTCAATCTGCTGACACTGGCAGGAATGATAGCTGCGACCCAGGGCGGAGGAATGGCTGCCGCAATGCTGTCAAGCGCTATTCAGACTGCGATAATGGGAGCATACAGTATAGAGCTTGAAAAAGAGGCCGATGCAAGAGGAATAGACATAATGTACAAAGCCGGCTATAACCCGGCAGCAATGCTTACAACGATGGAACGCCTCCAGGTCGAACGTATGAAAAGAGCTTATGTAGATCCGGGAATATTCCAGACCCACCCTGAAGTCGAAGAGAGGGTAAAAGCAGCCCTTAAGTATATGAAAGACAATGGAATAGAGGTCGACAGAAAGGATGTTGTCCAGAGACTTAAGACCGAGGTCTCAGTTAAGGATGGCAGGGCAGTTTTGATCATTGATAGTAAAACATTTGTTGACTTGCCTGAAGGTGATAGATCAATTAAATTTCTAAACGAGCTCAAAAGACGGCTAGACGATAACCTTGCGCTGGAACTTGCTCCATATGATGTGACAGTTCATGGTGACCCGGGAGATCAGACTCTTATCATCAAGGGCAAGGTAATATTGAGTGAAAATGAAATGCCGGAAGAAATGCCCTCAATACCTGAAATAAGAGATAGAGTGATCACGACGCTTGCTGATGCAAGAAGGGATAACCCGTTGGCAGATTACTACGAATAGCCTGATGATCATAGGATCTTTATATTTACTCACACAAACTGAGGTCAATAATTCTTGTTCTTCCTGTAAAATAGATAGAGCTGAATAGGAGGGGTAGAATGTACATTTCACTTTATAGAAGATACAGACCCCAGAAATTTTCTGAAATGGTAGGACAGAGTGCAGCAGTAAGCGTCCTCCGTGAAGCTTTAAAAGAAGGTCACCTTGGTCATGCATATCTCTTCTCAGGTCCGCGTGGCTGCGGTAAAACATCTGCTGCCCGTCTTGTCGCAAAAGGACTCAACTGTCAAAATCTCGGATCAGACGGTGAACCATGCGGTGAATGCGAAGCATGCAAAGCGATCGCCCAGGGTGAGCATCTTGATGTTATAGAGATAGACGGCGCATCAAACAGGGGCATCAATGAGATCCGTGACCTAAAGAGTCATGTCAACCTCAAGCCACTGATCGCCCCTTATAAAGTGTATATAATCGACGAAGTCCATATGCTTACCGAAGCAGCTTTCAACGCACTTCTGAAGACTCTGGAAGAGCCGCCCGCTAACGTGGTCTTTCTTCTTGCAACGACTGAACCCCACAAGGTGCCGGTTACGATCAGGTCAAGGTGCCAGCACATCCCTTTCCACAGGATATCCATGGCGGACATGGTCAACAGAGTCTCGTATGTCTGCACCACCGAAAATATCCAGGCCGACATGGAAGCAGTGTGGGAAATTTCAAGGCAGGCAGACGGTGCACTTAGGGATGCGCTGTCACTTACTGAACAGGCTGTTTCTCTTGGAAAGGGAAATCTTACCCTTGAAAGCGTTAAGGCTCTGACAGGTGGAAGCAACAGGACAGAACTGGAAAAATGGGTAATAAACCTCCGCCTTGATCCCAATGAATCAAACTCAGCACTCCACGCAATGCTTGGCAGGGGTATTTCAGTAGAGAGGCTTACGGAATCTCTTTTTGCAGTATTCAGGGACATGTGGATATTCTCCCTTTGGGGAGAAAAGGGAATGGAAGCCCTTGAGATATCTGAAGAAGAGGGCAAGTTCCTCAGGGAAGAAACTCCGCATTGGAATGCAGAAAAGCTTAGGTCCGCCTGCATTTTCTGCAACAGCCTATTGCCAAGGGCAAGGTATGGCATGCGCATGGAGGTTTTTTCCGGACTGATAATGTTAGAGCTGGTCAACATCATCGAGGGGAAAAATGATACTTTGTCTTCGGTTCTGGAAATCATCAAACCTCAGGAGAGATTACGATCAGCAGAGACAGAGCAGCCAAGACCGGACCACATGGTCCGGCAGGCGGAACCGACAGCGAATGTCCATAAGCCTCTCACTGAAAGAGTTGCGGATATTCCGCCTTTGCAAGCCACAGAAGCGGCCTCTTTTGAAGAGCTGCCGGACAAGAACTATGCAAAACTCCTTTCAAAGCTTGGAAACAGGGGGATAGCAATTGGGGCAGCTCTGCTGAATAACGGCATTTTAATAGAAGATTCAGAATGGAAACTTGATTCCGATGTTCACTCACCATCACATACATATCTTATGGTGCCCCAAAACCGTAAGCTCCTTTCGAAGGCCCTGGAAGAACTTTGTGGGGTAAAAGACCCGGCCGGGAAGGAAAATTCTGCGGTGATGCCCGAAAACCTTCCTGTTGAAAACCGAGTCGGGGAGGATAATTCAAATATCCGCGACAAAGCTCCAAAGGGATCACTCATTGCCGACACTGACAGAATCATAAAATTGCTTGGGGCTGAAGTTCTTTATGTCAAGGATGCGAACGGAGATAACGAGACTGATGATTTTGGGAGCGCTGACTGATGAGTGACAGACCATTTGTTCATTTGCACGTCCACAGTGAATACAGCCTGCTGGACGGCGCAAATAAGTGTGATGACCTTGCATCGGCTGCTGTCGAAATGGGAATGGATTCCATTGCAATTACAGATCACGGAGTCATGTACGGATGTGTGGAGTTTTACAACAAATGCAGGGCTAAGGGAGTAAAACCTATTCTTGGATGCGAGGTCTATGTCGACCCTAACGGCTACACCTGCAGGGAGGGCAAAAACCAGTACCACCTTATACTTCTTGCCGAAAATGAAGAGGGATACCATAACCTCATGAAGATAGTCTCTGTTGCGAACACAGACGGCTTCTACTATAAACCAAGGATCGACCATGAACTGCTCTCGAAATACAGTAAGGGGATAATTGGTGCCTCTGCCTGTCTTGGCGGAGAGATACCGGGACTGATACTGAAAGGTGACACGGATGGCGCATTATCCAGAGCTGCACTTTACAGAGACATCCTTGGTGAAGGAAATTTCTTCCTTGAGCTGCAGCACAACAGCATCCCTGAGCAGGCCATCGTCAATAAAAGTTTGATCGAGATGGCAAAAAAAGGAAATTATCCTCTGATAGCAACAAACGACGTTCACTACATGCGTAAAACAGACGCGGAGTGGCATGACGTCCTGCTTTGCGTCCAGACAAACAGTAATGTAGATGATCCGAACAGGTACAGGTTCAGGGGAAATGATTATTACTACAGATCGCCCCAGGAAATGTGGGACTTGTTCGGCACAGATATCCCTGAATGCCTTCTCAATACGCAGAAAATTGCAGACAGATGCGATGTAAAACTTGAGATGGGACATTATTACCTTCCTGAATTTCCGCTTCCCGAGGGTGAGACCCTGGAGTCTTATCTGCGCAGGACAGCAGAGGCGGGTCTCAAAAAGAGACTTAAAAGCGATTCCCCTCCGGAAAATTATATTGAACGCCTTTACTACGAACTCGGCGTAATTGAACAAATGGGATTTCCAGGCTATTTCTGCATAGTTGCGGACATCATCTCCGCTGCTAAGGACAGGGGCATACCGATCGGCCCCGGAAGAGGATCCGCAGCAGGTTCAGTGGTGGCCTGGTCACTTGGCATAACAGACCTTGATCCTATCAAATACAATCTGCTCTTTGAACGTTTTCTTAATCCGGAACGCATAAGCATGCCTGATATCGATACTGACGTCTCCGATAAAAGAAGGGACGAACTTATAGAGTATATAGTGCAAAAGTACGGCAGTGACAGGGTAGCACAGATCATTACCTTCGACCGGATGAAGAGTAAGGGCGCGATCACGGATGTTGGCAGGGCATTAGGAATGACTGTTCCTGACGTTAGGAGAGTCACGAAGCTGATACCCGATTCACTTAAATCCGGGATTACCAACATAGGCGAGGCGCTTGCAGGAGTCCCTGACCTCAAGGCCATATACGATACTGAACCTGCGGTAAGGAAACTCCTCGACATATCAGCTAACATAGAGGGGATTTCAAGACACTGTTCGCAGCATGCCGCAGGCGTCGTCATTACTCCTAAACCTATAATTGAAATGGTCCCGGTGAGAAAATTCGGAGAAAACCAGATAGTGACACAGTATTCAATGGATCCTGTTGAAAAGCTGGGGCTTGTAAAAATGGATTTTCTTGGGTTAAGGACGCTTTCTGTTATTGAGGGGGCGCTGGAAAATATCAAGTCCAACGGCAAAGGGACCATAGACCTCGAAGAGATACCGATGGATGACCAGAAGACATTCGAAATGCTTCAGCGTGGTGACACCCTGGGGGTATTCCAGCTCGAATCCAGCGGTATGACCGCACTGGTCATAAGGATGAAGCCTGACTGTTTTGAAGACCTGATAGCCCTTGTCGCCCTTTACAGACCGGGACCGCTGGAAAGTGGAATGGCAGACCAGTATGTAAGGTGCAAACACAAGGAAGAACCGGTCCACTTCCTCCATCCGGCACTTGCAGAATCTATGAAGGAGACTTACGGAGTCATCCTGTACCAGGAACAGGTCATGCAGAGCGCGTCCGCACTTGCAGGCTACACTCTTGGGGAAGCCGACCTCCTCAGGAGGGCAATGGGAAAGAAAAAAGTCGAGGTCATGGCTGAACAGCGTGAGAAATTCATCGGCGGTGCAGTCAAAAACAATGTAGATGCAAGAAAAGCCGGAGAGATCTATGACATCATAGAAAAATTTGCGGGATATGGATTCAACAAGTCTCACAGCGCGGCCTATGCCCTTATAAGCTACAGGACCGCCTGGCTCAAAGCCAATTACGGGCCGGAGTTTCTTGCTGCGTATCTTTCCAGCATAGTTGGATCCAAAATGAGCATACTGGGGCAGTATATAAGAAGTGTGAGAGAGGCCGGTTTCTCCGTATTGCCCCCTGATATTAATGAATCCAAAGAAGATTTCTCTGCATCGGGAGAGATAATAAGGCTTGGGCTATCTGCAGTTGCAAAGGTAGGACACAGCGCAGTAAAAAACATCATAGAATTGCGTGATAAAGAGGGTGCATTTCAATCCTTCTGGGATTTCTTCCTGAAAATAGACACGCGGGTGGTAAACAGAGGCGTAATAGAGAACCTCATAAAATCCGGAGCCTTCGACAGCCTTGAAAAAAACAGGGCAAAGCTTCTTAACGCGCTGCCTTCGTTTCTGGAGTACGCGTCAAAAAGGTGTACTGATACCAATCAATGCTCTCTTTTCGACAATGTTGAGGATGCTGTGCTCGACCCGGTGATGGATGAATGTGAAGATTTTTCTGTCAGGGGAAAGCTCGATTTTGAAAAAGAGAGCATGGGGCTTTATATTTCAGGTCACCCTTACGATAACTATTTCCCCATTATCAAGAACTATATCAACTGCTCATTCTCAGATATGCAGCTCTGGCAGGCCGGTAACCAGCAGGTCGTCACAGCCGGTCTGCTTACTTCATATAAGGAGCGCTATACAAAAAAAGGAGACCCTATGGGAGTCCTGGATTTTGAGGATTCTGAAGCAACTATCGAAGCTGTGATGTTCCCGAAACAGTGGAGCAAATACAAACCAATTCTGAATATAGGAGCTCTTTACTTTATCAGGGGACAGGTGAGACAGGACAGGGGACTTTCCATACTTGCCGATGAGGTATACCCTGAAGAAGATTTTCAGTTGTTCCTTGTGCCACATGTTACAATTACTGTTGAAGCGGATGGATTGGGAGAGGTTTTTTATGGAGATCTCTGCAAACTGCTTCGCAAACATCCGGGAAAGTATGACGTACTGCTTAAATTAGTTAATTCTGAACAGACAGTTGTCTCCTTGCTCAAGTCGATCAAGGTAGACCTTAACGAGAAACTGTGTGCGGATATCATAGATCAATCAAAGGGCAGGGCATATTGTTCCTGACGAACAAAAGCAGACGAGAGGAGAGGTATTCATGCCTCAGAGCGAGAGCGAAGGACGCCTCACCGGTGGAGATTATATCGCGGTGAAAGCGCTTGAGAACGGAGTTACAGTCATAGGTGTAACGAGAGGTGCCGAGAACAGGTTTCTGCACACTGAGAAACTTGACGAAGGGGAAGTATGGATCGCCCAGTTTACAGAACACATATCGGCAATGAAAATCAGAGGCTCTGCCACTATATTGACAAAACACGGTGAGATCAAGAGCGGAAAGTAAAAGGTGTATGAACCTATTATGAAAAGATTAGAGAGAAAAGTTAAAATAATTTGCACAATGGGTCCGGCGTGCTGGGAGGAGGAAATCATCACTCAGCTTGTGAACTCAGGGATGAATGTTGCTCGTCTTAACTTCAGCCACGGAGATTATGCATCGCATACAAGGACTATAGACAATGTCCGCAAGGTCGAAGCCACACTTCGCAGGCCAGTCGCAACAATTCTCGACACAAAGGGTCCTGAGATCAGAACCGGCATGCTGCCAAATCATGAAAAGATCCTGCTTGAGTCGGGTAAAGAATTCTATCTTTTTTTTGAGCACGTTGTGGGGAACGCAGATGGAGTATATGTAGATTATCCTGATCTCTATAAGGAGGTCTCTGTTGGTCAGGAAATATTTATAGACGACGGTTCTATTCTTCTGTCAGTGGAAGCCCTTGACCCCGCAGCGATCAAATGCCGTGTTCTGGTTGGCGGAGAACTTGGTGAAAAGAAGGGCGTCAACGTCCCGGGAGCGAACCTTTCAGTACCGACACTTACAGATAAGGATATTAGCGACATCAGATGGGGTGTTGAGCACAAAGTTGACTATATAGCTGTTTCTTTCGTCAGAGGAAAGGAAGATATCATTGGCGTAAGAAAAGTTTTGGAGGAAAATTCGGGCGAATCAAAGATAATCGCAAAGATAGAAACAAGACACTCGGTCGAAAATATAGATGAAATACTTGCTGTCGTTGACGGAATAATGGTCGCTAGGGGTGATCTTGGTGTAGAAATGCCCACCGAGGATGTCCCTATGGTACAGAAAGAGATAATCGAAAAATGCCGCTCACAGGGAAAGCCGGCTATAGTCGCAACTCAGATGCTTGATTCAATGATCCGTAATCCAAAGCCAACGCGGGCAGAGGCAAGCGATGTCGCCAATGCTGTAATAGACGGTGCAGATGCAGTTATGCTTTCAGGTGAAACAGCAAGCGGCAAATATCCTGTTGAATCAGTAAAGATAATGAATAAAATATTAATGAGGACAGAAGAAAACCTCAGGGAATGGCAAAGGACACCTAAGATCTTTTTCAACTGCGGAGAGATAGCGGATGCTGTAAGCCGTGCTGCACGGGATATTTCCGAAACAGTATGTGCTGCTGCTATCCTTTCATTAACGAGGAGCGGGTCAACAGCAAGAATGGTGAGCAAATACAGACCTGACTGTCCGGTCATTGCTCTGACACCATCATTTTCAACATGGCGTGAACTGGCGCTTGTCTGGGGAGTATATCCACTGGTTTGTCCATTCACTACAGATGTAGAAGAATCTGTTTCAAATTCTCTCTCCTTAGTCCAGGAAGAAGGGCTTATTAAAGGCGGAGATAACGTAGTGTTCACATCTGGGATCCCACTTGGAGTTCCGGGCAGTACTAACTTAGTTCAGGTCTATACTGTTGGAGAAATAATTGGGAAAGGACTTTCGCTTATAAAAAGAAAAGTCAGAGGGGTCGTTTGCAAGGCAGAGAGCTGCGAGGAAGCAAATGAGAAGGTAACACCTGGTTCGATCCTGGTCGTAAGAAAAACTGACAGGGGGTTTATCCCCTCCATGGAAAGGGCTGCAGGCGTCGTCAGTGAAGAGGACGGTTTTTCCTGCCATACTGCAGTTGCCTCTTTAGATATGGGACTTCCGGGAATTGTTGGAGTTTCCGGGATATTTGATGCGGTCGAGGACGGTATGTTAATTACTCTTGACGGGATACGCGGCGTTGTTTATCTGGGGCGGAGCCAGTAGTGGCTCTTATAGGAGCTCACATATCAACTGCGGGAGGCCTTCACAAAGCATATCAGAGAGCTGACGCAATTGGCTGTGAGTCAATGCAGATATTCACGAGGAACCAGCGTCAATGGCTAAACAGACCGCTCTCATTTCAGGAGATCGAGGATTTTTACATAGCATCTAAACAAAGCTCAGTCAAAAAAGTGGTGTCTCATGCTTCTTACCTGATAAACCTTGCAGGTACAGACGCTACACGAGAAAGAAGTGAAGAAGCGCTGATCAGTGAGCTGGAAAGGTGTAATAACCTAAGTATCGGCGATGTTGTCCTCCATCCCGGATTTGCGGTCAATGGGACCCGGGAAGAGGCTTTGAAGCAGGTATCTGCATCTCTCCGGAAAGTGCTCAATCTTACCTGTGAGATGAAAGTAAGGATCTTGCTTGAGACCATGGCCGGACAGGGTTCAGTGCTTGGCGGTGACGTGGCTCAGTTTTCCGGCCTTCTTGATCTTTTGGAAGATGATCCCAGGATAGGTTTTTGTGTGGATATTTGCCACGTTTTTGCAGCAGGTTATGAGATAAGGACTTACGAATCATATAACAGGCTGGTAGGAATACTCCAAAAGAATGTTGGCCTGGAAAGGATACATTGTTGGCATCTTAGTGACAGCAAGATGGAAAAAGGAAGCAAAAAAGACAGGCACCAGCACCTGGGAGAAGGAACTATAGGGCTTGCCCCCTTTTCAATGCTGGTAAACGATATAAGGTTTGAAGATGTTCCGGCAGTACTTGAAACGCCCAAAGAGGGAATGGGTGATGAGGGGAATCTTGCGCTGCTCAGAAAACTCAGGGGAGAGTAAGTGATAATAGTAAAAGGAGGTGGTACCATTGCCGTTTTTTGATTTGCGCTGGCAGGATATCCCTGACATTTTTATTGTTGCCTTTATTATATACAGAGTTCTTTTGCTCCTGGTCGGAACTCGTGCCATGCAGCTCATACGAGGTGTAATGATCATAGGACTGATCGGCGCTTTAGCTAACATCCTTGAACTGAGAAGCCTTTCTTGGATGATTGGAAAACTTTTGAGTGCTTTCATTATTGTAATCCCCATCCTGTTCCAGCCTGAACTGAGGCACATGCTTGAAGAACTTGGCAAGGGGCACCTGTGGAAAGTTGACAACAATGAAGAGATGGTAGACATAAAAGCCGATAACCTCACCAAGGCTATGCTTTACTGCAAATCTCAGAGGATAGGAGCTCTTTGTGTACTTCAGAGAAACACAAGTCTTAAAGAGGTATGGAGGACAGCTGTTTCTCTCAAGGCAGACATAACAGAGGAATTGATGGTATCGATCTTCTGGCCTGGCACTCCCCTTCACGACGGTGCGGTAGTCATAGACCAGAATAATATCATAGCAGCTGGATGTTATTTGCCGCTCACAGAAAAGACTGACATTTCAAGATGGTACGGAACCAGGCACAGAGCTGCCCTCGGTGTTACAGAGATGTCTGATGCTCTTGCTATAGCTGTTTCTGAAGAACGAGGAGAAATCACAGTTGCAGTTGGCGGCCGGCTCTCAAAACCATTGAGCGAGGTCCAGCTCAGAAGTATATGCGGCCATTATTTCAGCTATGAAGGCAGAGGTTCCAACTTCATGGACAGGCTGAGAGAAGAGATCGTTCAGCAGTGGCCGGGGAGTGTTCCAAATGAAGAATAATAACAATAGCAGCAGCGGCAGCTCAAAGGACGTTCGGAGAATGCAGGATATAGCTAAAAGATATATTGAAAGGCTGAATCGCTGGATCAATATACGTGGAACGGGAAGACTTAGGTCTAACCTTGGTCTTTTTACCGTTTCTCTAGTAATTTCACTTATGTTGTGGGCTTTTGTCGCATGGGACGGAAATAGCGACGGAACTCGTTCGATGTCTGCTAACATTGAGTATGTGAACCTCCAGAGGGGGTACTCAATGTTCGACAATTCAAGAAAAGTAGAAATTAAGCTGGCAGGAAACCTCAATGCTCTTTCCAGGGTCGAACAGACTGACATTTCGGTCAGGGTAGACCTCCAGGGACTGCAGCCGGGCAAATACAGCCTTCCGATAAGCATCAGCACACCGTCCTTCGTAAGGCTAAGAAGCTGGCAGCCCTCAACAGCTGATGTTGAAATATACAGGCATGTAGAGCGTACGGTGAGTATATCTTACAGGGTCGAAGGAAATATACCTGAAGGTATGGTCATATCATCTTCAAAGATCCTTCCCAAGGAAGCTGTGATAAGCGGTCCTGAATCTGATGTTCTTGCCGTTCAGGCTATTGAGACAGTTATTCCAGGCTCTAAGATCAAAGACGGTGAGAGCATGATGCTCCCTGTTACAGTAGCAAATACTTCCGGAAGTGCCGATCGGATCACCATAACCCCGAAGAAGGTCGGAGTGACTGTCACTCTCGAAAACGAGATACTGAGAGAGAGCATACCTGTCGAGGTCTCTGTTGTCGGAACACCTGCCGAAGGATATGAGCTTGACACTGTGAAGGTAATACCAGAGAGCGTAGCGATCAAGGGAAAGAGTACTGCTGTGAAAAAGATGACATCCCTTGTTTTGCCGCCGGTGGATATATCCGGGCTTGATCAGAATCTGAACCTTATGCTTCCGCTCCAGCCTGTTGAAATAACGCCTGAGATAGAGATAAGCGGCCCTGAAAGGGCAAGAGTAGAAATATATATTCGAAAAAAAATTGCGGATAAGACATATAACAATGTTGGGGTCATGACTGAGGGGGCTGTACAGGGGAGAGAATGGAAAATTTCTCCGCAGTCTGTAAAGCTGACTATCCAGGGTACAAAGGCAGATGTTGATGCACTTCAGTCGGGGTCTGTGCCTTGTGATCTTTACGTAGACGTATCCAATATAGTTTCAAAGCAGCTAAATCTGCCGGTACTTGTAAAGAATCTAAGATCTGATTTCAAAGTCCTAAGGATAGAACCTGAACAGGTAACAGTAACAGTAGTGGATTAAAGACATGGCTAAGCAATGGCTAAACGGCAGGACTTGTGTCCTGAGTGAAGCGGCGATCTTATCGCCGTGAAGCGATTGTAAGGACGGGCAAGCTATTGGCAAGCGGTTATTGGGGACAGCGACTATAGTCTTGTCGCGGGAATCGGTGGTGAATCAATTGCAAATCAGTTGGTAGTCAATAGGTAAGACCTAAGCCCAATCTCCGTCATCCCGGCTGACGGGAAGAGAGCCAACGAGTTACAAGTTGCACGAATCGGCTGGTAGTTACACCAGAGGCATACCGGGGAGACAAAAGAGACGAATCTCAGATTCAAGAACGCATTTGTAGTAAGGCGGAAATAAATCTTTTTCTATAAGTTTATCTAACGAGAAACACTGTTTTTATGATCAAGGGCACACGGAGATGCAGAGAATGTGATATGCCGGGATTATGGTGATTTGGGGTTTGGGTATTTTAACCACTGACTCCCCACTGATTCCCGACTGATTTGCAACCGACTCAAGCGGCATGTTCTTGCCGCAGTTCTGCTATTTATTAAGGGGTGGCTTGGGTGGAAAATACTAAAGTAAGACGCATGTTTGGCACAGACGGTGTCAGGGATATCGCAAACAGGGGGATGATGAAACCTGAATCGGCCATGAAACTGGGAAGAGCATTTACGCTTTTTCTTTTAAAAAGGGGCAATTCTAAGCCTAAGATCGTTGTTGGCAGAGACACCCGCTATTCCGGACACATGATCGAATATGCGCTGTGTGCAGGAATAACATCAGCAGGAGGGGATGTTTATACAATAGGCGAGATCCCGACTCCAGGGGTAAGTTATTCCGTCGCGGCTGGCGATTTTGACGGAGGGGCTGTCATAAGTGCTTCCCATAACCCGGCAGAGTATAACGGCATTAAATTTCTTGACGGAGAAGGTTTCAAGCTATCTGACGATGAGGAACTGGAAATAGAATCTCTTTTCGATGTGAAAGAAGAAATAGAGAGGCCGATCCATGGGAGCATAGGCAGGATCACCAACGCCCCCGGCCTAACGGATGATTACCTGAAATTTCTCATTGGAATTATGGATAAGGTTGAAAACAGGGAATATTCGATCGTGATCGATGCTGCCAACGGTGCCGCTTCAGCGCTGGTGGAACCATTGTTCAAGAATTGGAAGGGCAAAGTCTCGATTTTCGCTAACGAACCTGATGGTTTAAATATAAATTTGGGTGTTGGGGTCACAAATATGGGTTTTCTCAGGGAAAAGACTATAAATAAAAAGGCAGACATAGGTATAGCTTACGATGGCGACACAGACAGAGTGCTGATGTGCGACGGAAAGGGCAGGATCATCGATGGTGACATCATGCTCTGGGTGATAGGACGCTGGCTTTCAATGAAGGGGACTCTTGGTTCCGGTGTTGTAGCTACCGTTATGAGCAACATGGTTCTTGAGGATCTGCTCAGGAAAGACGGGATAAAGGTTTTCAGGTGCGGTGTAGGAGACAGATATGTCCTTGACACTATGCGTAAGAAAAAAAGCCGAGTTGGTGGGGAACAGTCCGGTCACCTGATCGCTCTTGACTTTGCAAACACCGGAGATGGATTATGTTCAGGCCTCTTGTTTCTAAGAGCGATCTCTGATCTGGGTGAAGACATATCCACGCTCTCTGACCGATTTGACAGATACCCGCAGGTACTCAGAAATCTCAGGATTGAAAACAAAGATTTAATTTTGGGCAGTTCCAGGCTTAAGAAAGCTGAAAAAATTGCGATGAATGAGCTTAAAGGAAAAGGAAGGATGCTCCTGCGGCCATCAGGCACCGAACCGCTGATAAGAATATTTGTTGAGTCGAGGAACCACGATCTAATGAATGCTACAGCAGACATGCTTGAAAATACTATACTTGAAATAGCATGTACAGGGGGTAATTAAATGACATTCCATCATATCAGAAAGGCCGTCTTCCCGGTTGCCGGACTTGGGACGAGGTTCCTGCCGGTAACAAAGGACATCCCTAAAGAAATGATGCCTCTTATAGACAGGCCACTAATCCATTATGGAGTAGATGAGGCGGTAGCATCGGGATGCGAAGAAATAATTTTCGTTACAGGTACGGGGAAGGAAACCATTTTTCAGTACTTCCAGCATTCTTCTGAGCTTGAGGGACATCTTATGGACATAGGCAGGGAAGACCTGGCTGAACAGTTGAAAAAGATACCTGAACTTGCCGACTTTCATTACACTCTTCAGGAGAAGCCTCTTGGACTTGGCCATGCTGTTATGTGCGCAGAAGAATTCTGTAATGATGAATACTTTGGGCTTTTGCTGCCTGACGATGTAATGATAGCTGAGCCTACAGTGCTTGCTCAGCTTGAATCAGTGAGAGAAAAATACAGCGGTTCAGTTTTGAGCCTTGAGGAAGTTGATAAAGAAGATACTTCCAGGTATGGGATAGTTGATGCAGAAGAGGTGGAACCGGGAGTTTACAGGGTGAAGGGGCTCGTCGAGAAGCCAGATCCGAATGATGCTCCGTCAAACCTGGCAATAATGGGAAGATATGTACTCTCTCCTTCTATATTCAAGCACCTCAAAAGCATAAAGAGGGGCAGGGGAGGCGAATACCAGCTTACTGACGCTATTGCTTCGATGCTGGAAGAAGAGCCTGTCTATGCGCTTTTGTATAAGGGAAGAAGATTGGACTGCGGTGTAAGGGAGGGCTGGATCAAAGCGACCATTATAAAGGCCCTTCAGGATCATGATCTCAGGAAGATCATCATAGATACTATCGAAAAAGAATTGAATGTGAAGATATGAAAAAGCAGGGCAATTGCCCTGCTTCTATTTTTAGGTTGCAAAATCGTTTTAGAATTCTTTAAAGAGCCGGTTCATCTGTGAACGGGAAATATATTTTGAGGTGTGTCACATCTTTAAGCGCGTAATCATTTCTGCCGGTGACTTCAGGAAGTTTTTCCCACGGGCCCCCGTTTTTTCTTGCCAGGATGAGAGATCTTCTTCCATAGGTCGACCATATGTCCCATAGAAGTTCCCCTTCTGACGGACCGGAGACAAGAACACCTTTGAAAAGAGGGGATGTACCTCCCATCATAGACCTTCCGTCACTTGGACCGATTATCATCCATTGGGTCATGTCCCACGAGCCCTGCATTTCTTTTGATAATAGTGCGTGATCCCAGGGAATTATCTGGAATCCCCCGATCTTGCCCCTTTGCGAGGAACTGAAATCGATAACACCGCAGTGATTTGCCCTAAGCGAGCCGGTTTTTTGGAACAAAGTGCCTTCAAAACGCCCTGTTCCGGCAAGAGGCCTGATCACACGACCTATGATGCGATATCCGTCTTTGCTCCACTCTGTGACCCTTCCACCCGGTCTGTTTTCGATCTCAGCCATGTATCCATGATCCATTGTTTGAACAGTGACGATAAGAGTGTCACCCTTTTGGGGGAGATTATTGACAGATAATTGGGATGGCTTATCTGTTCCTTTTTTTATAACCGAGATCTTTGACCCTACAGGAGGAGCCCAGGCACCAAAAATTCCGGTTCCTGCCTTCGAGGAGATTACCACGGATGCTCCGGGACCCGCGGCAGGGGCGATTGTCTCGCGTGGGATGATACTGAGTGTCCTTCCTTTTTCTTTTTCAACAGAAACGAGCATATGCACAGCGTTGACAGCTGATGCGCATACTTCTCCAGGAGTACCCCATGCACTGGCACTGTAGCTGGGCCATCTTGTCGTCTGCGGCAAAGCGGTTACCTGACCGATAACAGCAGTTGTACCGTCTATTGAACTTACGGTCACATCTTTGCCTGGTTCCATGGGAATACTTATCTGGTAAAGGGTTGAAGGTGCAGTGTTTGCGCGAGCAGGAGCATAAACTACAGTTGCAGACAGCAAAATTATCGTTACAAAAAGAAGAGTGTTTGTGGTTTTCGATACGATATGCTGCAGAAAGGTGAACTCCTTATTAAATATAAACGGACCTGTTATTTTTGGCTGAAGCAATCTGTGCAAAGACCGTAGAGAAATACTTCCGCGTTGTCTATCTGAGCAATGCTGTTCTGAGCAGTGCTGGCTGACTTGAAGAATCCCTCTTCATCAATTTTGAGGTCAACAAGCTTTCCGCAGTTTCTGCAAAGGAAGTGACCGTGAGTGGATGTTGTCGGATCAAAATATACTCTTTTATCGTCTATGCTGAGTATTTTTATGAGCCCCGCATCCGCAAGAAGCTGAGCTGTGCTGTAAACAGTAGCAACAGACATCGTCGGGTAATCAACAGCGAGTTCTTTGTAGAGCATGTCAGCTGACGGATGATCTGTCCTGCCTTCAAGCTGCTTCAATATCGCGATCCTCTGAGCGGTAATTTTTGCCCCTCGTCCTCTTAAAATGTTTATACCTTCACTTATTGTCCACATATATTTATACCTCCGGTTTAAATAGAATCCGACTTAAGAGTCATTATAAATCATATAAAAATAATTGTATATCTTATGCGGAAAATGCTGAAATATAATGACTATAATATAGAGCCCCTCTACTTGCCTAATTTTCTATATACAGGCTATAATGTCCGTTGCACGTTATGGGGTGTAGCCAAGAGGAAAGGCAGCGGACTTTGGATCCGCCACCGATGGTTCGAATCCATCCACCCCAGCCAGCATTTTTTTGACCGGGTAGGCAATGATAATGCCTTCTCAATGTTTTACTGTGTTTTATATAAAATTTATGTTTTTGATGAAAGGAGCCGGAGTCATGCAGCATGAACAGAGACGATTCTGTGTATTGATATTGGCGGCAGGCAAAGGTACACGTATGCGCAGTAAAACGCCCAAAGTCCTTCACAAAATAATGGAAGAACCGCTTCTTTACTACCCCCTTTCTGAGTTAAAGTTTGCAGGTTTCAATGACATATCTGTAATGGTTGGTTTTTCTGGTGAAACAGTCGAGGAATGGACAAAGAATGAGTTTCCCGAAATAAATGTTCTTTGGCAGAGGGAACAGCTTGGCACAGGACATGCAGCAAAGCTTGCGCAGGACTGGTGGAAGGATTTTGAAAACGTAGTCATTCTCCCTGGGGACACTCCTCTGATTAGGGCTGTGACCCTTCAGAAATTTATTGATACGCACATAGATAAAAATAACAGCTGCAGCTTTCTCAGCTTCGACCTCACTGATCCCACAGGTTACGGCAGGGTGATAAGAGACGGCATGTCAGTAAGGATAGTAGAGCACAAGGACGCGACGCCTGACGAACGGAAATGCCGTGAAGTGAACAGCGGGATGTATGTATTCAATACAGGCGCGCTGTCAGCGGTCATAGACGATCTGAATTGCATGAACAGCCAGAAAGAATATTACCTTCCGGATGCTGTAGCTCTTATAGAAAAAAACGGCGGACGGACAGATGCTGTTAAAGCGCCTGATCCTACGGAATTCCTTGGAATAAATGACCCTAACCAGCTGGCTGATGCCGCTGCAGTTATGAAGAAAAGGATACTCGATAAGTGGATGGGAATGGGAGTAAGGTGTAATGATCCGGTTTCTATCTGGATCGGTCCCAGGGTCAGCCTCGGAGAGGACACTGAGATCCAGCCCAACGTCCAGATATGGGGAGAAACATCGATAGGAAGCGCGTGCAGGATAGGAAGTTTTACCGTCCTCCAGGACTCTGTGCTTGAGGATAATGTTGAGATAGTCGGATCAGTAAGGATCAAAAAGAGCAGGGTCGGTGAAAATTCGATAATAGGACCCTTCGTATTTATCCGCGACGGAGCAGAACTTCATCAGAATGTTCACGTCGGAAGATTTGTCGAGATTAAAAAGAGCATTGTGAGGAAGGGTGCAAAGGTTCCTCATTTATCATATGTGGGTGATGCTGATATTGGTGAACATACAAATATTGGAGCAGGTACGATAACCTGTAATTATGACGGAGAAAAAAAGAATTTTACAAAAATTGGCAACAATTGTTTTGTCGGCAGTGATACAATGTTTGTAGCGCCGGTCACTATAGGAAATAATGTCGTTACGGCGGCAGGTTCTGTGATAACAGAGGATATTCCTGAAGGCGCTCTTGGTGTTGCAAGAGCAAGACAGAAAAATATAGAGGGCTGGAGTTCCCGCAGAAAGATCCATAAGGGAGGAAATTGACATGTCTGCAGGTTTAAGGGAAGTCAAAATTTTTTCGGGGAGTGCTCATCAGCAGTTTGCTGAAAGCATATGCATGAATCTCGGTGTTCCCCTTTCAGCGTCTAAACTGTTCAGGTTTTCTGACGGTGAGATAGGCGTTTCGATAGAAGAAAGTGTCAGGGGAGCCGACGTATATGTTGTGCAGCCGACTTGTGAACCTGCCAACGAGCACCTGATGGAGCTTCTTATCATAGTAGATGCTTTGAGAAGAGCATCTGTATATCGTGTAAACCTTGTCATGCCCTATTTTGGCTACGCCAGGCAGGACAGAAAAACACGATCGAGGGAACCTATCACATCGAAATTGATAGCAAACCTTCTTGAAAAGGCAGGAGCAGACAGGGTCATTTCTGCCGACCTTCACGCAGGCCAGATACAGGGATTTTTTGATATCCCCGTTGACCACCTTACAGGCGTTCCGCTTCTTGCTTCTTATTTTCACAGGACACTCAAAAAAGAAGTTGATCAGGGGCTGGTAACAGTAGTCTCGCCTGATATCGGAGGAGTTGTTAGGGCAAGAAAATTTGCTGAACAGATAGGCAACGCAGAACTCGCTATTGTTGACAAAAGACGCTCCCACGAAGTGACGAATGTTTGCGAAGTGATGGAGATAATAGGAAACATAGAAGGAAGGACAGCGATCCTTGTCGACGATATAATTGATACTGCCGGTACTATGGTAAAGGCAGCCGAAGCGCTCCGCGAAAGAGGCGCGAAAGAAATTTATGCCTGCGCGACGCACGGAGTCCTTTCCGGCCCTGCAATAGACAGACTGAAGGCTTCTCTCATCAAGGAGGTCGTTGTAACAGATACGATCCCGCTCAAGGAAGAGAAGAAGTTTGACAGACTGACAGTTCTGCCGATCGCACCTCTCTTTGCAGAAGCGCTGAGAAGGATCCATTCTGAACATTCAGTAAGCATCCTTTTCCGCTAGAAACGACCCACGGTATCTCTGCGGCGGTTTCCGTCGTTGAAAGACATAGAGCAAAAAAAAAATTACCAAGCATATATTATCTGAGGAGGAAACATTCAATGGCAGCAAAAAAACAGCAGCAGAAAATTGAATTTACAATAAGAGAGAAGACGGGAACCGGCGTCTGCAGGAAGATCCGCGCAAAGAACCTTATACCTGTTATCCTTTACGGACCTGAATATAAGCAGGGACTTGCCGGAACTGTATCTGCAAGAGCTATCGCTCCTATCGCGAACAGCGAAGCAAGAGAGACGACAGTTATCGAACTCGGTATGTCTGACGGCAAAGAATGCATGGCGCTAATCAGGGACGTACAGCGCCACCTTCTTACCCAGAACATACGTCACATCGACTTTTATCAGGTACTTAAAGGACACAAGATAAAAGTCGAGATACCGATCAGGGTGATCAACAAGGAACTGGCACCCGGAATAAAAGAGGGCGGACTTCTTAACCAGATCACAAGGTCACTTTCTGTTGAGATCAAGCCTCGCGACATCCCTGAGGATATTGTTGTAGACATTGCCGAACTCATGATCGGAGGAGAGATCTTCATTAAGGATCTCACCCTGCCTGAGGATTGCGATCTTCTGACCGCCGAAGACACGCTGGTACTTCATATTAGTCAGCCAAGAGCAGTTTCTGAGACAGAAGGAGACCTCCTTGAAGAGGGATCAGCAGAGGTTGAAGTAGTGGCGAAAGGCAAGGCTAAAGAAGGGGACGAGGAATAACATCGGAGAAGATTCGACATCGTTATGAAATTAATAGTAGGGCTCGGTAACCCGGGCGTTGAGTATGCCTGGACCAGACATAATGCCGGCTGGCTTATGATAGACACTTTTGTTTCAAGACTTGGGCTTTCAGAGCCCCAGGCAAAATTCAAAGGAGCCTTTTGGGGGCCAATTCTTCATAACGGAGAAAGGATCTCACTCCTTAAACCTTACACTTACATGAACCTCAGCGGTTTATCTGTGGCAGAAGCTGTACGCTATCAGAATATTGAGCCGTCTGAGGTCCTTGTTATTTATGATGACGCCGCCCTTCCATTTGGAAGGGTAAGGATAAGGGAAAAAGGTTCTGCAGGTGGGCAGAAAGGTATGATGTCCATTTTGGGAGCCCTCAAAACTTTGGAGGTTCCAAGGCTTAGGATCGGGGTCGGTGAACCGCAGGGGCCGATCAATATGGCTGATTGGGTACTTGGAAGGATCCCTCCCGGACAGAAAGAACTCTGGTGCAAACTTGAGGATGTTGCATGGGAAGCCTTAAATATTTGGCTGAAATATGATATCCAAAAAGCTATGGGCTCTATTAACGGACTCAAGCTTAATGATCAGGAAAAAGCGTGACCGGAGGTCGCGTTTTTTTATGGAGTTTTGACCAATGCAGGATAAAGAAAAAGAGAGCAGATCAATAAGCAGCCTCTTTGAGCTCGATGAAGAGTTCTGGCTGCGGAATAAATCAGTACATCTGGCATCAAAAGGAGCAATGAGGAGCTGGGTCGTAAGAGGCCCTGATGTCTCATTGCTTGTTTTGCTTCCTGACCAGAGGCAGGTAAGGGATTTCGCCGCTGATTGTGAAATGCTGGGGGTCTTTAATAGAGTCGAAATGCTTCCGGATATGCCGCTGACGGAAGATGAATCAAGGTCAGAAGCACTAAAAGTTCAAAGGGGGGGCATCCTTGAAAACTTCAGGCATGAAGGCGGTGTCATGGCTGCAACTCCCGCATCACTTCTTGCCCCGTTTTCTGTAGGAGGCGAATATTATGAGATCGAACAGGGAACAGAGACTTCAAGGGAAAAACTGCTTGGATGGCTTGCCCAGAAGGGCTATGAAAGAAATGAGCTTGTATGGTCGCCGGGCCAGTTTGTCTCAAGAGGGAGCATTGTTGACATATTCAGCCCCTCTGACCCTTTTCCTGTAAGACTTGAATTTTTTGATGATGAAATTGAAAGTTTAAGGTTTTTCGACCCTGAAACACAGAAAAGCCTTCGGACCTTATATAAATGTTCTTTAAAAAGCCTGATCTCGAAAAAAGAGGTCGAGCTTGAAAAATTCCTTCCGGATAAAATGAGAGTCGTTTTCTTCGATCCCAAAGGTTTGGATACCACAGCTGAAAATTCTGTCTGGTTATGGCAGAACCTTGATCGCGACAAACAGAACGCAGTCCCGTGGAAACAATGGGAGGATCTCTGCAGTTACTTTACAAAGTACAGGCGGATAAGGGTGACAAGAGACGTTAAGAATACCTCCGAAAGGCTCGCAATAAAGCAGTTCCCTCTTTTCAGGGGAAAATTGAGGGATGTAGACCACTACTGCGAAGAACTTTTGCGTGAGGGCTGCGACATTGAAGTCTATTCAGAATCTAAACAAAATATTTCCTGGGCTGAGTCAAGAGGTTTTAAAACTGTAAAAGGAGTTCTTTCAGAAGGCTTTATTGATTTGGAGACTAAAAAGGCAGTCCTGACTGACCTTGAACTTTCAGGTGTCTCACTTTCGAGGCATAGAACTGAAGTCATAGCTCCAAGCGACTGGGGAGTTGGACTCATACCTGGTCAATGGGTAGTGCATGATGATTACGGCGTGTCGAGATATCTTGGCCCACAGTCCATAGAATCAGCGGAGGGAGAAGAGGAGTATCTTATCCTTCAGTTTGCTGAGGACAGGCGGCTGCTCATCCCGATACTCCATTTTTATAAGATATCTCCGTGGACGCCTTTGCCCGGGCAGGAACCGGCACCAGACAGCCTAAGGGGAACGCAGTGGAAAAAAGCCTCTGCCAAAGCAAAAGAGATGGCGGAAAAGGCCGCAAAAGAACTTGTTCAGATATATGCTGCCAGAGAGCTTACGAAGGGTTTTTCTTTCTCATCGAACAGGGAATTGATGAAGGAGCTTGAAAATAGTTTTATTTACGTCGAAACAAACGATCAGATAAAAGCCATACAGCATGTAGAAGCTGACATGGAGAGACCGGTACCTATGGACAGGCTGCTTGTAGGTGATGTTGGCTTCGGCAAAACTGAGGTTGCGATAAGGGCTGCCGGTAAGGCCGCTTTCAGCGGCAAGCAGGTGGCCATACTTGCCCCAACAACACTACTGGCTCAACAGCACTACGAAACTTTTTCATCCAGATTTGGGAACCTTCCTGTAAGAGTAGAGGTTGTATCAAGGTTTGTGTCATTCTCGGCCCAGAAAAAGATACTGGAAGATCTTAAAGAGGGAAAGGTCGACATAATCATAGGCACACACAGACTGCTGAGTCAGGATGTGGCATTCAAAGACCTGGGGCTTGTCGTCGTTGATGAAGAACACCGTTTCGGTGTAATGCACAAGGAACATTTAAAGAAAATGACTCCCGGTGTCGATGTGCTCATGCTATCTGCGACTCCCATTCCCCGATCCCTTTCGCTTTCCATGAGCGGACTAAGAGACATGTCAGTCCTCCAGACTCCGCCTCAGAGACGTCTGCCCGTACTGACTGTAGTCAGACCATGGTCTGAGGAACTTTTGAAAAGTGCAGTTTTGAGGGAGAAAAACAGGGGAGGACAAGTATTTTTCGTGCATAACAGGATCAACGACATACACGAACGCACTGTTATGCTGAAAAGACTTTTTCCGAAGCTAAATATTGAGGTTGCACACAGTCGGACTCCTGAAGCTCAGCTTGAAAAAACGATGATGAGATTTTCTCTTGGGGAGATAGACATACTTATATGCACGACTATAGTTGAGAGCGGGCTCGATATACCAATGGCAAACACATTGATAGTTGACGACGCTCAGGAGCTTGGCCTTGCGCAAATGTACCAGCTGAGAGGACGTGTCGGCCGCAGGGAGGAACAGGCGTATGCGTTCTTATTCTACCCTCCTGATGTTCATCTTTCCGTCGAAGCAAGCGAACGACTTGAGGCGATAGCAGAACTGGATGAGCTGGGTGCAGGTTACCAGCTTGCTCATAGAGATCTTCAGATAAGAGGCGGAGGAGACCTGATAGGGATCGCCCAGCACGGCAACTCAACAAGGGTCGGATACCAGAAATACTGCGATATGCTGGCCGAAGAGATAGCTAGTATTAAGGGAGAAAAAAGAAAACAGGCTGAGGTAGAGATATCCTTTCCTGCAGCTATACCTAGCGGGTACCTCCCTCAGGAAAATTTGAGAGTTACTCTTTACAGGAGGATGCTCAAGACAGATTCTCCGGCTGAGGCGATAAGTTTAAAGGAAGAGACAATTGACCGTTATGGAAAACTGCCGCCTTCACTTGAGTTTTTAATGGATCTGACCTGTGTGAGGTCTGCTGCCCATGAACTTAAAATAACAAAAATCATATGCAGCAGCCAGGAAACAGTTATCCAGGGGGACCCTGACGGGGGATGGACTGAGTTTCAGCTTAAACTGCCGTGGATGCGGAAGCTGGATGGATTTGTCGGTCCCGGAGGATACAAGGGAATAACTATATTGGCCGAAATGATAAAGGGAAAAATCAGTTAAATCTGGTAGAATAGAAAGATCAGGGGGTTTGTAATTGAACATAAACCAGGCAGCCGGAGATAAATTCATAAAATTAGTGGAAGTAATGAAACGCCTGAGGGCTCCTGACGGCTGTCCCTGGGACAGAGAGCAGGACTTTCTGTCATTGAGGCGCTACATCATTGAAGAGGCCTATGAACTTATCGAAGCCATAGAAAACAATAACAGGGACAACATCTGCGAAGAATGCGGAGATCTTATGCTGCAGGCAGTATTTATATCCTGTATGGCCGAAGAGCTCGGTGAATTCGATATCTGTGCAGTTTTGGACCACCTTACGGAAAAACTCATAAGGCGCCATCCTCATGTATTTGGGGATACGGAGGTCAACGGTTCCGAAGATGTTCTGAGGAACTGGGAGCAGATCAAAGTAGGAGAGAGGCAAAAAAAGAAAGAGGACTCCTCACTTCTTGCAGGGGTACCGAGGGGTATTCCCGGTCTGTTGAGAGCATACAGGATACAGGAAAGAGCCGGAAAAGTCGGCTTCGACTGGCCAAAGGGAGATCCTGCGCCGGTGTTGGCTAAGGTAGACGAAGAACTGTCAGAGCTGAAGGAAAACATTAACAACAATGCCGAAAAAGAGGACATAGAAGAAGAGCTTGGAGATCTCCTTTTCGCCGTTGCCAATTTATCAAGGCATTTGAAGGCAGATCCTGAGATCACTCTGCACAAAGCCTGCGTTAAATTTACCGAACGATTCAGGTTCGTTGAGAAAGAGGTTCAGCAGTCCGGAAAAGCTTGGGCCGACTTTACATTGGATGAACTGGACGGATTCTGGGAAAAGGCTAAGAAGCTTCAGACAAAATAATAGTGAAGCGGCGATTTTATCGCCGTGAAGCGGTTGCAAGAGCGGGGGAATTGTGGCGTTTGCGCCACGGGTATTTACGATATGACCTGTCGCGGGGAATTTGCAGCTTTTCAAGCTGCGGTGAATTAAAGATTAAATCTTTGAACTTCAAGACTTAAATTCCCCGTCATTCCCGTATGCCACTGAGCCCGGAATCCAGATCCACCGCACGTCGTTCCCGAATGGATCCATCGGGAATCCAGTGGCTTGGAACTTTGGTTATTACAGGCTATTAAAGATTTAAACGATAAACCTGGATCCCCGCTCAAGAGCATACGGGGATGACGGGGAGAGAAACAAACCGGAATGACTCGGTAAAAGATTTTTAAGGTTTTACAACGGCCCAGCAACCGCTCAGCCACAGCTCAGCCATTGCTCTGCAAAGATTTTAAGACAACCGCTCACCATTGCTTCACGCGACTGATTTTGTCGCAGTTTCACAATTGCACTAACAGCCAATAATCGGAAGAAACCTGCAGTTATCAGTGGCGAAAGTGGAACAAGCACAGGCTGAAATTCAATAAGTTTTTAAGCGTACCAGACGCTTGAAATAGACAAAAACCACAGGAGGAATCATCAATGACAGTACAGGAAAAGATAATGGATGCGATCAATACCAAGGTGTCTCCGGCACTTCAGACACACGGGGGAGATGTATCCTTCATAAGTTTTGACGAAGAAAGCGGTACGCTCTACGTAGAACTTATCGGCTCATGCGGGACGTGCCCTTATGCCCAGGAGACACTTCGCATGACAGTTGAAGCTGCTATAAAGCAGGTCGTTCCTGAAGTTAAATCTGTAGTAAGAGCATAATTTATTTTTAAGGAATGATAGAAACGGAAGAGACTAACGATAAAATGACAGAGAACAGCCTGACTCCGCTCACATCTCACGAAGAGTCAATCGTGAAGCTCCTTGCGGGACATGAAGAGATACTTAGTATGGTAGAGCAGGCTTTTCCAGTCAAGATCTTCGCAAGGGGATCAAGCCTTTTGATAAAGGGCGAGGACGAAGAACTTATCAAAAGGCTTGAAAACCTACTTACACAGTATGCGGAGCTTGCGCTGAACGGACAAAAACTTTCCGGCGCAGAGATACGTTATGGGCTGAACCAGATAGGGCTTGGAGAGAGCGTTAATTTAAAATCTCTCTATGACGAAGTTGTATGCGTAAGCAACAGGGGTAAGCCTATACGTCCCTACACAAACGGACAAAAGGAATACACACAAGCGATAAGAGAAAATGATGTGACTTTTGCCATTGGACCGGCAGGCACCGGCAAAACATATCTTGCAGTAGCGCAGGCAGTGGCATTTTTAAAATCGGCCAAAGTCAGCAGAATAGTTCTCGTCAGACCGGTAGTTGAAGCTGGAGAGAGGCTGGGATATCTCCCCGGTGATCTGATGGATAAAGTAGAGCCCTATCTGAGACCGCTCTACGATGCATTTTATGATCTTCTGCCGACTGAAAAGTTCAACAGATATTTTGAAAAAGGCATCATTGAACTGGCACCGCTGGCGTACATGAGGGGAAGGACTCTTAACGACTGTTTCATCATACTTGACGAAGCGCAGAACACTACGCCTGAGCAGATGAAAATGTTCCTGACCCGCTTGGGCTTCGGATCCAAGGCTGTAGTGACAGGGGACATAACACAGGTCGACCTTCCCTCCAACAAGGAATCAGGACTGAAGCTTGTACAAAACATCCTCAACGACATCCCAGGCATTGCTTTCGTCAGATTGAGCAATCGTGACGTTGTCCGGCATGAGATCGTACAGCGGATAGTGAGGGCTTACGAAGATTATGAACAACGGAGAAAAGCGCCAGACATCAATTAAAAAATTTATATCTCAGTTTAAGGCTAATCTTGAACTAAAAGCTTCCAACAAACAGTACATTGCTTTCAGAGTGATACTGCTTGCTGTTGCTTCTATGCTTATAATAAGCAACTGGTTTGTATTCGACAGGCTTGAAAATTATCGTATAGGACACACTTCAGCAAAAACATATTTTGCTCTCACTTCCTCAAGATATGAAGACAGGGCTGCTACTCTGGAACTTCGCCAGAGAGCTGCTTCACGCATCATCGACGTCATGGTTCAGGACGAAAAGATCGCCTCTGAAGTTGCCACTAAGATAGAACTCCTAAAGTCCGGAGATTATTCACTGGTGCTGCAAAATCCTCTTTTAGGGCTTTTTTCGGGGATGCCTAAACTTACCCAGAGCAACATAGTCAGCACTGTCGTAAATATAGCTGAAAAAATCAAGAATATGTCTCAGAACAAGGAAGAACAGACAGATCTGATATGGAAAGAGCTCTCTGTAGTGAGGCTGACCCAGTCAGACAAGAATGTTGCATTCCAGATATTAGATAAGGTACTTAACCCCTCACTAAACAGTGATTCAGAGATGGCGTCGAGACTGAGGGATGATGTAGCCGTACAGATACCTCCTGTCGTAAGGGAAATACGCCCGGGCGAGGTGCTTGTACAAAAAGGTCAAGTAGTGACGCCCTCACTTGCAAAATTGCTCGCATCGCAGGGATATCCCGATTCCAGGTTTCCTTTCAAACATCTGATCTTTATACTCGGTGCCATCATCCTATGGAGCTTCTGGCCTGTCTGGATAGAGAACGGCCTTAAAGAGAAGCTGTCTTTCCGACAGTGGTTATATATATCAGTCATCCTTGCTGTGTCATGGTCCCTCGAACTATTGTTTGCGAGGACGGGCGGTTATTCAATGGCTGTTTTAGGTATTACAGGCTGGCTCTGTCTGACCGTGCCGGTCTCCCTCTCTTACCACATTGTAATGGGCGGCGGGATCATCAGCGTTATGATAGCTTTTGGCACCAATCCTGGGATCGTGGCACTTGGCTGCATTATGGCATCTTTTTCTGCGGGCATAGGCAGGATCCTGTTCCTTGACCCGCCTAACCATAGGGTAACGATCTGGAGAAACCTGTTCTTTTTAGGACTATGTCTTGGGGCAGTTTCAATAGCAGTACACTGGGGGCTAGGTTTGTTTTTTACTTATCAACTGCCTGTCCTATCTCTTGTGTTCAGCCTTTTTTGGAGTACGGTGGTCATTGCTCTTTTGCCAATCTGGGAAAATCTTTTTGATGTTATCTCCCCGCTGCGCCTTCTTGAACTCAGCCATCCATCGCAGCCTCTTCTCAAAAGGCTTCAGATTGAAGCGCCGGGGACTTATCATCATACATTAATGGTCGGAACCATGGCTGAAGCAGCCGCGGACAAGCTTATGATGAATGGACTGCTTGTAAAAGCAGGGGCTTACTACCACGACATCGGGAAGTTAAAAAATCCCAAATATTTTGTTGAAAATCAGATGAGAGGAGAAAACATCCATGATGAACTTTCCCCCTCTCTTTCAGGTCTTATTCTTATTTCCCATGTCCGTGACGGCCTCGAAATAGCAGAAGAGACAAAGCTTCCCAAGACACTGAGAAGGTTTATAGCGGAGCATCACGGGACAACAGTCCAGAAGTATTTTTATGAAAAGGCTCTTGCTCTTGATGAAAACACGACAGAGGAACAGTTCCGGTATCCCGGTCCCAGCCCCCAGTCAAGGGAGACAGCTCTCATTATGCTTGCAGATTCTGTTGAGGCAGCTGTCAAGGCAAAAAATAAATCATTTGAAAACATTCGAGATCTCAGGCTTCTTGTACAAAACGTCATAAAACAGAAGATCGATGCCGGACAGATGCGGGATGTAGACTTTACTATGAGAGAGATGGCGGTAATAGAATCATCTTTCATCGAAATTTTAAGGTCAACATACCACTCACGTGAGGTAAAAGAAATATCCGCGTCTATCAGGGCAGCTGCCGAAAAGAAGGGACAGCCGGGTGCCAAATGATAATAAAGCTAATTGTTGAAGGAAAAGAGTATATAACAGAGAAGATCAATACTGACACAGACAATTTCCTGAAGAGGATAGAAGCCCTTTATGCATCCGTCCTTAACAACAAGGAGAATTTTCCGGAGGAGTGCGGGTGCGCAGAGATATCTCTTTCTATTGTTGATCCTGAAAGGATCAGGGAACTGAATCTGAGTTACAGGGATATCGATTCATCGACAGATATTTTGTCTTTCCCTTTGTGGGAAGAGGATTCACATTTCGTGCCTCCCCCGGGCTGGGAATGCCTGCCCCTTGGCGACATAGTGATATGTCCTGATAAAATATCAGAGAATGCCGATGAAAATAATAAAAGCTTCACAGAAGAACTTGTATTGGTAATGTCTCACGGTCTCCTCCATCTAATAGGGTATGATCATTATGATATAGATTCAGAGGGTAAAATGTGGATGGAGCAGGATAGAATGGTCGAACAGTTTTTTAAGGAAGAAGGTGCCGGATATGAAATATCCTGAAGAGAGAGGCTTTGACGCAAAGTCCCTTTTGAATGAAGCAAAGAGGGCAGGGAGCTATGCATATGTGCCTTACTCCTCTTTTCCTGTAGGGGCAGCTATACTCTTTGAAGATGGAAGCGTAGTATCCGGATGCAACGTTGAAAACGGCAGTTTAGGGCTGTCAATATGCGCGGAGAGAAACGCGATGACGACCGCAGTAGGGGAAGGCCGTCTCAAGCCTGTAGCGATCGCTGTTGCTGGCGGTATTGAAGGAAAGATCTGTCCCCCTTGCGGAGCTTGCAGACAGTTTCTTTCGGAGTTCAACAGCGATATGTCTGTCGTGCTTGAAGAGGATGGAAGACCGGTGATCTACAGGCTTAGCGATCTGCTTCCGCTGCAGTTTAAGTTCTCCGGGAAAGGAGAGACTAAAAATGATAAATAATAATATTAAAAATGAAGATCAGGAGTACAGATGCGGTTTCGTTGCGCTTCTTGGACGTCCTAACGTTGGCAAATCTTCAATAATCAATACCCTCTTGAAGGAAAAGGTCGCAGCTGTCTCATCCAAACCTCAGACGACGAGGAATGCGATACGATGCATATTGACCACGGGGAAGGAACAGATCATATTTGTTGACACTCCAGGAATACATAAACCTAAGCATGTGCTTGGGGACTTTATGGTGAAAGAAGCGTCTAAAACCCTTTCACAGGTCGATCTGATCTGCTTTGTAGTTGAAGCGGGGGACCGTATGATCGGAGAAAAAGAAGAACTTATATTGGAATTCCTTTCCAATTGCAGCGTCCCGATAGTTTTGGCCGTAAATAAGATCGACAAGTTTTCTGACCAGGAAGTTTTCTGGAAGACTGTGGAAATGTACGAGACGAGGATCACTCCTGCCGCTGTAATCCCGCTTTCTGCAAAAAAAGGAACAAACATGGATGTGTTTATCGAGACTTTAAGCGGAATGCTTCCTATGCAGCCTCCAATATATCCCGCGGATATGCTCATGGATGCAACTGAACGATTCCTGGCTGCTGAGGTGATAAGGGAAAAAATATTGAATTTTACCGATCAGGAAGTTCCCCATGGAACTGCCGTTGTGGTAGAGGAGTTCAAAAGCCCTGAAGAGTACCCGGAGCTTAAAACCTGTGAGATCAGAGCTACGATAATAGTTGACCGTGAAGGGCAGAAGGCGATAATAATCGGAAGGTCCGGAGCAAAGCTTAAAACGATAGGAATGGCTGCAAGGAAAGAACTTGAAGAGAAATTTGGTTATCCGATATATCTCCAGCTTTGGGTAAAGGTCAAGCCGGGTTGGAGAAAGTCACAGGAAGAACTGCGACGGCTGGGGTATAGTTTTTGATATCTTCGTTTGAAACAGATAAACTTCCTCAGGGGTATTATAAGAAGGTAGGAACCGTCTTGCAGAGAAGGGATTCCTCAGGAGAGGGGCAATCCCTTCTGCTTTTTTTAAGGGACATGGGTCCAATTTGGGTAAGCGCACCTGCATCAAAAACCAAGTGCAGGTTTGGCGGTGCAATAGAACCGCTTGTATGGGCAGAGTTCGATCTGTATCAGAGCCCTGCAAGGCTCTACCTTCAGGGAGCTGAAGTGAAGGAAGACTTTATTTCCCTCAGATGTTCTGCGGAAAAATTGAAATCAGCTCTGAGGTTATATAAAAGACTTTCCAAGACACTGATGGTAGGACATGAAAGCAATAATATTCTTATATTATTATGGTCATCGATGCTGTTGATCAAAGAAAACTGCCCGGTAGACATAGTTGAGTACAGGTTTACATGGAAGCTGCTAAAAGAGGCAGGTCTCGCGCCATCGCTTCAGTATTGTGTAAATTGTGGTTCAAAACTTGATTCAGGGGCAAGATGGACCAACGACGGTCTGATTTGTGCCTCCTGTTCCGGTACAAATAAGGAGGACCTTGATGCTGATGCTCTCAAATCCCTCAGGTTTGCCGCTCTTTTGAACCATGATAAATTTATTGAGTGGACAGGATCACAGGAAAAATCGTCTTTATATACTGATGAGTTAAAAAAACTGGTTACTTTTTTCACTGATATGGATTAAAATTCATCAAATATAGTTTTTGTGCTATCTGAAGGAGGCAGCAGAGAGTGAATTTTCAAGAAATAATAATGCGCCTGGAAAGTTTTTGGGCATCACAGGGATGTGTTATCCAGCAACCGTATGATATAGAAGTAGGTGCTGGTACTATGAATCCTGCAACAACACTGAGGGTGCTCGGTCCTGAACCATGGCGTGTTGCTTATGTAGAGCCTTCAAGAAGGCCTACTGACGGCAGGTATGGTGAAAACCCCAACAGACTGCAGCATTATTACCAGTATCAGGTAATAATCCAGCCTGCGCCTGAAAACATCCAGGAGATGTATCTTGAGAGCCTTAAGGTCCTTGGAATAGATCCTGCAGAGCATGATATCAGATTTGTAGAAGACGACTGGGAAAACCCCACTACAGGCGCATGGGGGCTTGGATGGGAAGTTTGGCTTGATGGAATGGAAGTCACTCAGTTCACGTATTTCCAGCAAATGGGATCTTTGGATATGGATGTAGTCCCTGCAGAGCTTACCTATGGCATCGAACGTATCGCAATGTTCGTCCAGAAGGTCGACAACGTATATGACCTTGAGTGGGTCGGAAACGTAAAGTACGGCGATGTCCATCATAAAGGCGAGGTTGAGCATTCGACATACAATTTTGAAGTGGCAAGCACCGAGATGCTCTTTCAGCTCTTCAGTATGTATGAAGCGGAATCAAAAAAGATACTTGAAAGGGGACTTGTCCTTCCTGCTTACGACTATGTCCTGAAATGCTCACACTCCTTTAACCTTCTTGATGCAAGAAATGCGATAAGCGTAACGGAGCGTACAGGTTACATTGGCAGGGTCAGGGCAATTGCAAGCGCCTGCTGCCAGGCTTATCTTAAACAGAGAGAAGAGATGGGACACCCTCTGAAAGGGAAATTCGACAAATTTGAAAAAGCTGAAGGAGGCACAAAATAATGTCTGCTAAAGACCTTCTTTTTGAAATAGGAACAGAAGAAATTCCCGCGCGTTTTATGCCTAAGGTTTTGGCCGACCTCTCTTCATACACAGAAGAAGAGCTTGCCTCAGCGCACATAGATCATTCGAATGTAAAGGCAGAGTGCACGCCACGAAGGTTAGTTCTTACGGTCAGTGATCTCTCTGATTCACAGAAAGATAGTGTAGAGTTATCCAAAGGTCCGCTAAAGGCACAGGCCTTCGACCAGGAAGGCAGCCCCACAAAAGCGGCAAAGGGATTTGCCCGCAGCAGGGGAGTGGATGTCTCAGACCTCAAGGTACAGGAGATCAACGGAACTGAATATGTAGTTGCGGAAAAAAGGGAGAAGGGGCAGTCTACAGAGCTTGTCCTGCCGCACATACTTGATAAAATACTCAAGAAGCTCTCTTTTCCGAAGAGCATGTATTGGGCTGATCCAACAGTTCGTTTTGCCCGCCCTGTAAGGTGGATAATGGCTCTCTACGGAGAATCACTTATAAACGTCGAGTTCGGAAAAGTGAAAAGCGGCTATTGCACAAGAGGCCACAGATTCATGGGGTCAGGTTCGATACTGATCAAAGATCCTTCCGAATACAAAAAGGCAATGAAAGACAATTTTGTCATAACCGATCCGGAAGAGAGAAAAAGCATGATACTAGGCGGGATCGCTGAAGTAGAGAAGGAACTTGGCGCAAGGGTCGAAGTCGATCCGGCTCTCCTTGAGGAAAATGTACACCTCAATGAATATCCTGTAGTTTTCTACGGTAGTTTCGATAAGGATTTCCTCGAAATACCCGAAGAGGTACTAGTTCTTTCAATGGCAAAAAACCAGAGGTATTTCCCCGTAAGGAACAAGGACGGAAAACTGATGGCCAATTTTGTCGGTGTCAGCAACAATAAGGCCAAAGATATGAGAATAGTCAGAGAAGGCAACGAAAGAGTCCTTCGGGCCAGACTTTATGATGCAGCATTCTTCTGGAAAGAGGATCTGCAGAAATCGTTGGACGATCTCGCTAACGAGCTGAGATCAGTAACTTACCAGGAACAGCTTGGATCAGTCTATGACAAGGTGCAGAGGACCAAAGCACTTGCCCTCTGGCTTACTGACGAGCTCTCCCTCGGCAGCAAACGAGCTGTTGTTGAGAGAGCTGCAGTCCTGGCAAAAGCAGACCTTGTTACAAGCATGGTCTACGAATTTGCTGATGTCCAGGGAGTCATGGGACGGGAATATGCAAAAAAAGCAGGAGAATCGAAAGAGGTAGCCCTTGCGCTTTACGAGCAGTATCTACCAAGGTTTGCCGGCGACAGCATACCTTCCGGACTTGCAGGAGCTCTCATAGGTCTGGCAGATCGGGCCGACACTCTGGCAGCTATATATAAGATCGGACTAGAACCGACCTCATCACAGGATCCCTACGGTCTTCGCAGGGCCGCAAGATGTATAAACGAGATCATCTGGGGCCTGCCGCTTGATATCGATCTGAATAAGCTCATTGAGAAGTCAGCATCTGCATTCGATATGGACAGGGATATGATGGACAGGATCAAGGCATTTGTACGTCTGCGTCTCCAGGTCCAGCTGAGGGAAAAAGGATTCAGGCATGAAGTTGTAGAACTGGTCCTTCAGACGATATCAAACCGTCCGCTTCAGGCTTTCAGAATGGCTGAGACTCTTCAAAAGAGAAGTGATGAAGTTTGTTTTGCTGACCTGATAACAGCCGCCGTAAGAGTAAAGAATCTGCTGAATAAATCAGGGAGTACTCCGGGGGATGTGGATCTCTCAAAACTGTTCGAGTCATCTGAAAAAGAGCTTTATGAGACGCTCCTCCTGCTTGAAGGAGAGGCCAGGGTTTCTGTTGACAAATTTGACTGGGAAAAACTTGCTTCAGTGCTTTCGGAACTTGCACCTGTAATTGCAAAATTTTTCAATGATGTGCTCGTAATGGACGAGGATATTTCTCTGAGGAACAACAGACTGGCACTTCTAAAAAAGTGTCAGAATTTCTTCCTCTTGGTTGGAGATTTCAGTCTTTTGAAATAGTTATAATGATATTAACATAAGAATGCATACCCGTTAATTTTTAAATCAGGGAGGTCACACAATGCTCGAAGCTAAAAAGTTTGTCTATGATTTCAGTGAAGGTGACGCAGGTATGAAGATCCTTCTTGGCGGAAAAGGTGCCAACCTTGCTCAAATGTGGAAGATCGGGCTGCCGGTACCTCCGGGATTTATCATTACAACGGAAGCATGTCATGAATATTGGAAAGAAAATGATTTTATCCTCAATATATGGGATGATGTGAAATCTGCAGTATCAAGAGTCGAGGCCCTTGCAGGAAAAACTTTCGGTGGAAAAAAAGATCCGCTGCTGGTATCGGTGCGTTCTGGGGCACCTGTCTCAATGCCTGGCATGATGGACACTATTCTTAACTTGGGACTGAACGATGAAACCGTTGCAGCCCTTGCTGAGGCTGCCGGTGACGAACGCTTTGCTTATGACAGCTACCGCCGTTTTATCCAGATGTTTTCAGACGTTGTAATGGGAGTAGAGCATTCCAGTTTTGAAAAAAAACTTCATGCTAAGAAGATACAGAACGGCGTTAAGGATGATAACCAGCTTTCTGCGGCTGCTTTGAAAGAACTTGTCGAGGAATACAAGGGTATTCTAAAGGAAGCGGGCAAGGATTTTCCTGTTGATGTATGGCAGCAGCTCAGACTCGCTATAGATGCAGTATTCCGCAGCTGGAACACACCAAGGGCCATTACTTACAGAAAGATAAACAACATTCCCGAGTCATACGGAACAGCTGTCAGTGTTGTTACCATGGTATTCGGCAACCTGGGGGATGACTGCGGCACGGGAGTTTGTTTCACAAGAAGCCCGTCGACGGGAGAAAACAGGCTCTTTGGTGAATACCTTATCAATGCCCAGGGAGAGGACGTAGTTGCAGGTATCAGAACTCCTGTGGAGATATCACACCTTGCGGCCGCTATGCCGGAGGTCTATAAAGAATTCTGCCGTATTGCTAAGCTCCTTGAGAAGCATTACAAGGATGCCCAGGATATTGAGTTTACTGTCGAAAGTGGCAAACTTTATATACTTCAGACCAGGAACGGCAAGCGAACAGCAGCAGCAGCTGTCAAGGTCGCTATGGACATGTTCAGGGAAGGGCTGATAGACGAAAAGACAGCTGTTGAGCGAGTTGCCCCTGAACAGGTCGAGCAGCTTCTCCATCCTCAGATAGACCCGAAAGCTAAACTAATACCTCTTGTAAAAGGACTTCCGGCATCACCAGGCGCGGCGGTCGGATTTGTCGTTTTTGATGCAGATGAAGCTGCTGAGCGCGGAGAAAAAGGTGAAAAGATCATCCTTGTCCGTCCTGAGACCACGCCTGATGACATCCATGGACTTTTTGCCGCCCAGGGCGTCATAACAGCGCACGGCGGTATGACGAGCCATGCGGCTGTTGTTGCCAGAGGACTTGGAAAACCTTGTGTATCAGGTGCCGAAAGTATAAAGATCGACTTTGCTGCAGAAACCTTCACAGTAAACGATACAATTGTCAAAAAGAACGATTTAATCACCATTGACGGAACGAAGGGCGAAGTTATTCTTGGAAAAGTTGACCTTGTGGAGCCGCAGTTTGATGAAGATTTCAGTGAACTTCTCAGAATGGCTGACAGGATCTCGACTCTGGAGGTCTGGGCCAATGCCGATACACCTGAAGATGCCATAAGGGCTAGAGGCTTTGGAGCAAAAGGAATTGGGCTGTGCCGTACAGAGCACATGTTTATGGCTCCTGAAAGACTCCCTGTCATGCAGAGCATGGTCGTGGCATCCACCAGGGATGAAAGGATCGAACATCTTAAAAAGCTCGAAAAGATGCAGGAGGAAGATTTCCTGGGTATATTCGAAGCGATGGATGGACTTCCTGTCACAGTAAGGCTGCTTGATCCTCCGCTTCATGAATTCCTGCCGAAGCTTCCTGATCTTAAGAAGGAGCTTAAAAACCTTTCTGCAGGAAGTCCCGAGGCAAAATCTGTCAAAAATACGATAGCAAGAGTCCACGAACTGCATGAATCAAACCCGATGCTTGGATTCAGGGGATGCCGACTTGGCATCATCTATCCTGAAATTTATGAGATGCAGATCAGGGCAATATTCAGCGCAGCTTGTAAGCTCGTCAGCAAAGGCATTACCCCAGTGCCCGATATAATGATCCCGCTCGTCGCGACAAAAGAGGAGATGAGGATACTCAGGGAGATGGTCGACAGGATAGCACCCGAGATAATGAAGGAGCACGGCTGCACTGTGGAATATCTTGTTGGAACAATGATCGAGCTTCCCAGAGCTGCCTTGGTGGCAGATCAGCTTGCCCAGCACGCCCAGTTTTTCAGCTTCGGCACAAACGACCTTACTCAGACGACTTTTGGATATTCAAGGGATGATGCGGAAGGAAAGTTTCTTGGCCAGTACGTTTCGGAAGGAATACTTCCGCAGAACCCATTTGCAGTACTCGATCGTGAAGGTGTAGGCGCCCTGATGGAGATCGGTGCTACAGGAGGCCGGAAAGTAAATCCGTCTATCCAGGTGGGCATTTGCGGCGAGCACGGAGGAAACCCGTCAAGCGTCGCGTTCTGTCACAAGCTTGGACTCAACTATGTCAGCTGTTCGCCCTTCAGGGTGCCTGTATCAAGGCTCGCAGCTGCGCATTCTGCCCTCGGCATACTTAAATAGATTTTAGTTCTCCATGGTTAATCTGCCGGAAAACCGTCGGCGTGAATCGGTAGTGAAGCAGTTGTAAGGGCGGTTAAACAATCGTGAGAACTAAAATCACCGTCATTCCTGTATGAACCTTAGCGGGAATCCAGCGACTTGTGTTTAGGTCTTAAAAAGTTTGTCACAGCAAGGACCTAGAGCCACTGGATCCCCGATTTAAGCGCTCGGGGACGACGAGACGGAGCAAGATCCTCAAGCCCAAACCATTGCTTCACCATTGTTTCACGCCGATGTTTTTTCGGCAGCTTGCCCCTACTTAGGAGATGGTCATTTTGAACACCCGCGTTCGCTGGGAAGAAATTGAAAAACATATACTCTCTCCTTTCGCAGCTCTTTCTTCAGAAAGCAAAGGCAGGGCAAAAAAGGAGGAGCCATGTTCGGTAAGGACATGCTTCCAAAGAGACCGTGACAGGATAATACACAGCAAGTCGTTCAGGAGGCTCAAATACAAAACGCAGGTCCTTCTCCTACCTGAAGGAGACCACTACAGGACCAGACTTACACACACGCTTGAGGTCTCCCAGATCGCCAGGACTATAGCCAGGGCCCTCATGCTCAATGAGGACCTTACGGAAGCTATCGCTTTGGGTCATGACCTTGGCCATACACCATTTGGACACATGGGGGAAAAAGTCCTCGATTCCCTTGCCAAAGACCATGGACTTGGCGGTTTCCACCATGCTGTCCAGAGCCTGAGAGTGGTCGACTGCCTGGAAAAAGATGGAAGGGGACTGAACCTTACCTGGGAGGTAAGGATGGGGATAATACAGCATTCAAAAGGGCAGGTGGATGTCCATTCAGGATTTGACCTAACCGAACCTTCGACACTTGAAGCCTGGGTCGTTAGGATATCAGACTCTGTCGCCTACCTGAACCATGACCTGGATGACGCGCTAAGGGCTCAAATAGTTGGGTTCTCAGACATACCCGGAAGTGTCGTTGATAAAATGGGAACGACTCACGCCGAGAGGATCAACTCACTGATAATGGACATTATTGAGAACAGTATCGACAGCAAGCCGACATTCAGCCCATCAATGCTTATGTCAATAGAGACGCTGCGGGGGTTTCTATACAGCAGTGTTTACAGGCATGCGAACGCACAGATAGAGGATTCCAGGGTAGAGCATGTACTTACGGCACTTTTTAAATACCGCATGGAAAAATGCAAAGACGACCCACAGGGTGCAGTCGATTTTATATCAGGAATGACCGACAGGTTTGCACTTCAGCTATTCCAGGATATTTATGTGCCTTCCCCATGGCCAAAGGGCCGGACCCAGTGAAGTAAAGAGTTTATTTGAGCTTTACTCAATAATGTTGTATCTCTTTAGAAGCTCCTGATATTTTGCTTCCATATTTATAGCCTCGCTCGTATCTTTTTTATAGGGATCAGGGGTTTTGTTAGGTACTTTTGCGTGCTCAGTATCTATTGTTTTCTTTATTGCTATAGGGATTTCAGGTTCCGGAACAGAAGATTCCTCCTCAGTGCTCTCCTGTTGCGGAAGTCCTTTCATTGCATATCTGTAATGGGTCATTTCGTCGTCTATAGGAGCGAGTATCAGCTGAGGAGCATTTTCATCAGCCCTTGCCGCCGAGAGACTGCCTCCGTGCCATGGGCACTGGGATGAAGGAGCATGGCCGGCTGGGAGAAGTATATTTGTAGCCGGACATCCTGGTGCAGCTAGGAAACCTGTCTTTTTGCATACTCTTACCGATTCCACACCGGCATCGGGAGGCACAACGAAATCAGATGGAAGTTTGAGTTTTTTCACGGCGAAGGAGACAAACTCTTTCCATACCGGGACAGCTGCAATAGTTCCCGTTGTTTTTCCGCCAAGCGGTGTGTGGTTGTCATTCCCAACGTAAACTACTACGACCAGGCCCGGAATGCCGCCTGCGAACCAGGCATCAGTCCAGTCGTTTGTCGTTCCCGTTTTGCCAAATGTCTGGTGCCCGTCGATCCTTGCCTTTGCCCCGGTTCCCCACATCGCAACCTGTTCAAGCATTGAGCGCGTTGTCACAGCAGTTGTAACAGAGATCGCGTTTGCCAGTTTTGGGCCGTTCTGTTCTATGGATTCCCCACTTTTGCCCTTTATTTCCTTTATACCGTATGGTTCAACTTTATAGCCGTTGTTTGCGAAGGTAGAGTATGCCACACACATCTCAAGCGGGGTAACGCTCGCAGTTCCAAGAGCAAGTGAAAGGTCTTCAGGCAGATGCGGTGTTGATATGCCCATCCTCCTTGCCATTTCCACTACCCTGCTTACGCCATCGATCTGTGCTAACCTGACCGCCACGGTATTTATAGACCTTGCGAGCGCATCCATGAGGGTAACTTCTCCGTCATATTTACTTCCGTAGTTTCCCGGTTTCCAGCCGTTTGGAAAGATGAGAGGCGCGTCAAGGAGGTGGTCAACGGCTCTGTATCCGTTTTCCAGGGCGGTTGCATAGACTATGGGCTTAAATGCTGATCCCGGCTGACGAAAGGCCTGAGTGGCCCTGTTAAATTTACTGGCATCAAAATCCCTTCCTCCTACCAGGGCAAGGATCTCTCCGGTATTTGGATCGAGGGCTACAAGAGCTCCTTCGTACTTCATCTTTGAAACAAGATCTTCAGCTTTTTTCTGAAGATCCAGATCAATTGTCGTATGTACCTTCAATCCGCCACGGTATACCATTTCTGTCCCATAATTGGGCAGAAGCTTGTTGAAAAGTATATATGAGACAAAGTGAGGTGAATCTTTAAGAGAGAGGTTGCTTCTGTTGGCCTCTCTTTTGACCAGTTTTGGCACATCGTTCACGCTGGTGTCATAATCAGATTTTGATATCCAGTCAAGATCCAGCATCCTTTTGAGAACATAGTCCTTTCTCGTCTTAGACCTTGAGGGGTTTCTAAAAGGGCTGTATGTCTCAGGCGCTGCGACAAGACCTGCAAGTACAGCTGACTCAGTTATTGAAAGCTTACCCGGTGCTTTGCCGAAATATTTTTTTGAGGCGGAGTCTATGCCATAGGCTCCATGACCCATATATATAGTGTTGAGATACATCTCGAGAAGCTGTTCTTTTGTGTATATCCTTTCAAGTCTTAAAGCGAGGATGGCCTCTTTTGCCTTCCTTACGATTGTCTTTTCTTTTGTAAGGAAAAGATTCCTGGCAAGCTGCTGTGTTATTGTGCTTCCGCCCTGCCGTGCCCCGCGATGAAAAATATCGACCAGGACTGCCCTGAATATTGAAACAGGCCTTATTCCGGAGTGATCATAGAATCTGTCGTCTTCAGCTGCCAGTATTGCCTTGACCATCCATGGGGAGACAACGTCAAGCTTTACCCAGTTCCTGTTTTCCTGGAAAAGTCTCGTTATGACCTTTTCATTTCTGTCATATACGATAGTAGCCAGGCTGGGCTCATGTGCGAGTATCTCCTCTGTTGTCGGAAGTGACTGTGATATGTCTTTTAGGAAAACAGCCAGAATAACAGCCAGAAGAGCTGCGCATATTGCTGTGAAAAGAGCTATGTGAGAAAAGATCTTGTTGATCAACGATTTTTTCTTTTTTCCTTGCTTTTTTTTCTCAAGAGAAAACTTTTTGTCATTAAACTGCATCAAAGGCATAACTGCGGCAGCCTCCAGTCATTTAGTAGATCCAACCATAGGTCGGATGTCTAAGCTTTATTACTAATAAACTATCATCATTATGTGAATTATAACACGGTAAATTTTGCAATAAAATTTATGAATAGCACCCCTTATGAAAATTTTAAAATAAGCTTGCATTTTCCGCCAAAGCGTAGTATATTACCTCCTGTCGCCGTTGCAATCAGATCTTATTACAGTAAACGGTGACGCTGAACCTTGCCAATTGAATACAGTACGTAAGGAAATAAGCGAACGAGACCAGAATCAAACGGAGAGTTTGATCCTGGCTCAGGACGAACGCTGGCGGCGTGCTTAACACATGCAAGTCGAACGGGAGTACTTTGAAAGCTTGCTGA